>JAJHRM010000227.1 GCA_020832965.1 Thermofilum sp.
TCAGCTTTGTTGGATCATATGGCTCTATTGCTAAAACTATTGTTTTGTTTTCCTTTGTAATGCCAACAGTTACGATGTCTCCAGTTACTAGAGTTACCTTGAATATCTTACTGATTTCTGACTTTACATTGCCAAAAGCGTGCATGCCACCAGCGGAGGGCGTTGCTGGGACACCAAAGCTGGAAACAATTATTATCACCAGGATGCTTAAAACGATCAGGCATCGGGTAGTTTCTGGCATCCAGGCCGCAGTCCTTCCCTCTCTTGTCATACGGCCTTTCATATTAAGATAACCCACCCATATAAACGCTTTACGGTGTGAAACAAAGCGCACGCTTACACAGTGGTCGCGCGTAAAAGTTATTAACTTATCGTGTTTTCAATATTTGTGGAGAAAAGCACTGCATGGCTCCTATTGGCGGCGATCTCTGCTTTAGCGCTACCCCTCGCTCATCTTCAACCAGTTTCTGCCGAGCCAGGTTTTTGGAGCCCGAAACCCAGCGTAACGTGGAGGATCCCGATAACGCCGGGACCGTATAAAGACTTTGCGCTTTGCGCGGCGGTCTGGGGGAACTACGTCTTCGTAGCTGGAGATCACAACGTTTCCGGCACCGATACCGAGTTCATGGTGTACAAGTTAAACAAAACATCCGGAGAAGTAATCCAATACTGGAAGCTCAACCCCACGAATGGTGTAGATCGTTTATACGATTGTATTGTTGTTGGCAACTACCTTTATGCAATCGGTTGGGATGCGGGAAATAATTACCAGTGGGATATAATTCGGTTTGATGTCACAAATTTAAATAACTATATCAGAGTGACCTACGATTATAGTGGGTGGGACATACCCTACTATGTAGCAACTGATGGAAACGCTATCTACGTAGCAGGTTCAGTTTATTCAGGCAACCGGTGGTGTATTCGAAAATACGATTTAAACTTGAACTTTAAAGGTATGTCGCGATACGATCTCGTAGGCGATAGTAGGGATGAAGCTTACGCTATCGGCGTTAACCCGAAAACAAGGCAAGTGTGGGTTGTAGGCGGAGCTGGCAACGATGCAAAAAGCCACTTGAAAATTTTGGACACCGATCTGAATTTACTGAAGAGCATGGATCTACCCGTTTCCCCGCAAAACCTGGTTCCCTACGCGTGGTTTTACACGTCTATCGCTTTCGACGTGCTGGGGAACGCGTACGTAGCTGTCGGCAACACTATCCTGAAATTGAGCTCTGACGGGATTATCGTGAAACAAGTTTCCCTCCAAGGGAACGTTACAAAGCTGCTTCCAGTCACCGACTACATTTACGCAATCGTGTTCGCGCGCGTGGAGGGGAAATACTGCTCGGTTGTACAGGTTTTGAATAGGGAGCTGCAAGCGGTGGGCAGCCTCCCGCTAGAAAACGGGTATTTTAGAGGAGCCTCTTTCGATGGGTCAAGCCTCTATCTTGCAGGGTATTATTCCCCGACCGCAACCGATATCGATTGGCTAATCTATAGGATCGATCCCCTAGTGAGCAGGCTGCACCTTGTTGTACGGGGGATGAGCGACGGGATATACTATAGGTGGTTAACCTCCAGTTGGAGCACGTGGGTTAGCCTCCCAGGCTCCACGGTGGATACTCCAGCGGTAGCCGAGTTTGGAGACTCCCTCCTGCTAGCCGTCCGCGGTAGAGATAACGGAATATGGTACAGTTCAATCAAGCTTTCTTCAGGAGAGTTTACCGGTTGGCAGAGTTTACCGGGTTCAACACCGTCGCGCCCCGCAATAGCTGTTGACGCTAAAAACTCTAAAGTATACCTAGTCGTGAGAGGGGGCAACAACGGAATCTACTACAGCGAGCTAGGAGGACCTGGATGGATGCAGCTTCCCGGGAGCACGATCGACGCACCCGCAGCCGCTGTTGCAGGCAACAGGCTCCACATCGTTGTTAGGGGTAGCGACGGGTTAAGCATCTACCACGGGCAGCTCGATCTATCAACTGGCAAGTGGCTCGGCTGGAATCAGATTCCGGGCTCGACGCCGAGTGCCCCGAGCCTCGCTTCGAACGGAACCCACCTGTTCCTCGCCGTGAGAGGCGGCGACAACAGAGTGTACATTAAAGTATGGAGCGGCGCGTGGGGACTATGGGAGAGAATCCCCACTGGCTCAACACCAAGCTCGCCATCGATAACCTGGTACAACGGTAAACTCTACGTTTTCGTTAGATCCTCAACTAACGCCATATACTATTGCTGGAAAACAGAAAGCGGACAATGGGAATCGTGGAGGCAACTAAGCGGATCAACCCCCAGCACACCAGCATTCACCGCTCCACCTTAATCCTATTTTATTTTTTTAAACCGTCAAGACAAACGTATACTGTAATTCCGCAGTGGGCACCCCAAGGATATTCAGCCCATAAACGGTCCGATAACCGTAAATACTATGCGTGCCTACTAGAACTTAACGAAGCAGGCTCATACACTCCTCAGATATCGGCGCTCTATACTAAGGTCTGCACAGCCTACATCGTTCTCAGCTCTCTCGAGGGGAAAATTCATCCCCCATGTCCCTGGCCTCTACGCACTAGCAGACAACCCCGAAGCACCATACCAAGAAGAAGTAAAAAAGATTACCCTTCGACAACCCACTCACGATGCTTGAAAAGTAAAAGACATAATTCTAAAACTAGAACCACAGCCAGTCGCACTGGGAGAACTGCTATGAGCTTCCCCCATCCGGCAACCCCAGGAAAGACTCGAGAGAAACCAAAAACTAGTACAAAAACTCATAACACTCCTGCTTTTGCTATTCCACGCAAAATTAAAATTTTATCCTCCAGTTTTGAAAAGCAGCAACAAAAGGCAACAATACTGTAACAAATAGAAAAAATTAAGTGAGAAAATAATCCGATTTGTTATGCGGCTGAGGGGGAACTTGGAGTTGTTCCACCAAGGACTCTCCAAGAAGTATAGGAATTATAACCGATTCTCATAGTGTAATATATTTGGTTATTACCGCCTCTAACAATAATGTAGAGATTCCCATCAACAAACCATATAGCTGCAGCTGGACCCGAGGGGGTGGAGCCTGTTGGTATGCGTTCCCAGCCACTCCACGAGCCAGCCCAGGTATTCACATATATCCTAGAATCCAAGCCCTTAACAGCAAGGTAGAGTTTAGAACCATCTGTAACCAGAGAGGGCTCTGCATCTGTTGAACCACTCAACTTACTCCAAGACACAGCTATGTAGCCCGACGAACCCGTAAGTTGACCCGGATCAGCCTGACCGTAGTAAATCGATTTACCATCAGTGCCCACAACAACCAAGTGTAGCTTACCACCCATGTAGACAGCCGCAGGGCCCTTAACCGTCGAGCCGCTTAAACGCTTCCAGCCACCCCAACTACCACTATACAAATCATAGACATTAACATAGATACCGTTATCGCCGCCCCTAACGACAAGGTATATCTTCGAGCCATCAGTTGCCAGAGCGGGCCTCGAAGGCGTAGAGCCAGAAACCCGTTGCCAAACAACACTACTGCTACCAATCTTCTCAACACGACCAAAATAGATACTTTTGTTATCAGCACCCCTAACAGCTATGTAAAGCTTCCCACCAACAAGAACAGCAGAGGGAGAATCAAAAGTGCGCCCTGAAAGCTTAACATAACTGCACCCAGACAAGCACGGCTTATAATATATCGAGTCGTCACTACCCCGAACAATAGTTACAATGTTCACATCGTTTAAAATAAGTTTTAATCCATTGTTTATTCTACTCTCAGAGACACTGTATCCAGCCATCTGGAATAGCCAAGCCAGGTTCTGCCTGGCAAGATAAGAGTACAATGTGATCATTGTCTCATTAACGTTATAGCCATTTGCAGTTAGCTTATCTTTCATTGAGGTATTGTTGGCCCACAGCTGGAAAAATTGCCTATGAATATCGAAGCCATAAATCCTAGATGAATAGAAAAATATGAATTGTATACGTTCCGTCTGTGGTACAGATTTGTCGCCAGCCAGGTAATCGAAGAAACCTGGGTGGGCACCTGAGAACCATAGCCTGAAATTTGAGCCATAGAGGTATGCTATAGCCTCAGTTCCAAGATACGTTGCCAAAGGTTCACAGTAAGAGGGACACTCAACGTAATATACTAAGGGGGGCGTGAACGAATACATGTGTCCCAACTCGTGGGCTAGCACAGCCAAGTATTCTGGTCTCACGTTCGTTGGCCATCTAGCTATCCCAAGCCCAAGCCCTATAAAGCTGTATCCTCCCACCCCCCACCACTCAAAATTCACCTCTGCCCGATGAGGCTTAGCACCCAAATTCTCATTTGTCAGCCGGCTCAGCGCGTTGTAGAGATTCTGCACAGAGTCCAAAAATACCCCTGTCCGCACCTGGCCACTTACATTGAATAAGTAGTCCACGGGAATGTAGACGCTAAAGTTGCCAATAGACAAAGTCCTATATGGAACAATATAGTTGTTACTGTACAAGGACCCATTTAGTTGAACCTTCCCCAGCCCGC
>JAJHRM010000228.1 GCA_020832965.1 Thermofilum sp.
AACGTTTATATTAGGTTTTTATGCCGGCGCCGCGCTGCATTAGCAGTACGTACTGCTAATATGCGGGTAATGGCTATTACCCGCACACCACACATCTGTCAGACACAGGCCGCAAGCCATTTTAACCCCCCGATCGATACCTAGATCGAGGACACGGCGCCACGCGCCGCACGGGGCTCGCCCGCGCCCCGAGCCGTGCGCGATGAGGGTGCGCCCCCCGTGCGCGCGTGCCACTGCGGCCCACGCGGGCCGTGTGTTCTCCCGCGGCCCGCGCGGGTCGTGGTGGGCGCGCCCGCGCCTCTATGCTCGCGCGCCTCTTTCCATCAATCTTCCCAGCTGTTATGCCGGCTGGGAAGATTGATGGAAAGAGGGGGGTCTCGGCGGTGAGGAGGGGTTTGGAGCCGAGGCCCCTTCGCGCGCGAGCGGGCGCGCCAAGCCGTGGCCCCCGCCCGTCCCCCGCCCACCCCGCCGGCGACGGCGGGGACAGGGCGTGGGCGGCGGCGACCTCGCCCGCCGCAGGGAGTCTACACCGCATTTTTCCTTCTCGCCGCAGCGCCCGTTTTTGCGCCATCTTCGCCCGCGCCGCACTTCGCACGCTGTACAATCGTTCCTGCGGCGGGCGGGAGGTTCCCCACCGCCGCCCGATGAGGGGGCGGACAGGGGGGAGGGGGTGATCTCCAACCCCCCGAAGTCCGCATTCCCCGAGGGGAGCCGTCCGCCCGGGGGGCGGGCGGGCTAGTGAGGGGGTCGCCGTCGCCCCCTGAGCGACGCCCTCCCCTCCTCCGCTCCCGCTCCTACCGCCCTCTTTCGCGTACATTGCCGGCGGGAGCGGGGGAGGGGAGCCTTACCCACCCGGGGTCAAGCCGGGCGGGCAGCGCTTTCGCGGCACGCAGCATACGCCCGCCCGGTGGGGGCTCCCCCGGGTTGAGCGGGGCGGCAAGTGAGCGGGTGAACAGCCCGCTCGGGCTGCCGCCCGCCGATGATGCCCGGGGGGAGGTCGGGTGTCGGCGGGTTTAAACCCGCCGGCTACCGACTGGTGGCTCGGGCTAGCCGCCCGCGGGCAACCGCGGGCGGCGAAGATCCGGGTATCGATGAAGGGGGCGGCGGCGGCTTCCTTCCTCCTTAGGGTGGGGGAAGTGGCGGAGAAGGCGGAGAAAAAGAAGAAGAGGGTAAATGTGAAAGTTCTCGATAAAAAGAGGATCCCGCACGCACGCGCGCTCAGGGTCGTGGTGAAGGGGGGCAGAATTTTCACTTTCAGGATCTCTAGACCGGTGCTCAACCCAAGGAAGTTAGTTTTATACAAGGATGATGCGATTGTTATGGTGACAAGCTTGAGCAGGCTTGCCATTGATATCGAAGAGTACTTCAAAAAGCAGAACTTAGAGCCACTCTACATTTACCCAGCGTCGCAGAGCGTTCTCGTCGAATGAACGCGCTTTCCCTTCCTTTTTCCTCTTAGGGTGGGGGAATGAATATTGAAAGGATTAAAGTGGGAAGGACGGTTATAGAGAAGCCGAAGTTCATAGGTTTCGCGTGCTTTGGCGATGGAGACGGCTTTCTGATGGTTTTCGCACAGGACAACGGTAGGAAATACGCAATCTCTCTTGATGGAAAAATATACAACATACTTGAGCGTGGAGCACAGTTTTTCATTGAGATCCCTTATGGGGGGCGCGTCTACCGCGCCCCCCTGAGATTCAAACTATAAACTTTTTCTTTAGGGTGGGAAAGATGGCGAAGATCGCGTTAGAGATCGCGTTAGAGCGCTTCCTCCTCGAAAATGCTGAGAGAGCGAAAGGGGAGAGGAGCGAGCTAATCTATATTTGGCAAGGCGGGAGATTTCGACCTTTGAGATACACGCACTTCATCCGCGTACGCTAAACTTTTTTCCCTCCTCTTTCTCTCTCTCTAGGGTGGGAGGTATGATAGTGACGGTCGTTCGAGGGTATACGGTTGAGACAGTTAAGGGCTATTACAAGTGTATCAGATGCGGGTCATCGATGGTTACTCTGCTGTGGACAAAGGAGGGAGGCAGACTGATCGTCAGGATGGAGCCACTTGTTTGCCCAGCGTGCGCAACGGAAGAGGAAAGGCGAGAAGCGAGCAAGCTGCTCTGGAAACTCCGCTACGAGTAGATTTTTAGCGCGCTATATCCTTTTCCTCTCTGTCTCTCTAGGGTGGGGGGAGATGTTTACGGGTTCGTGGTCGGTCTTCATAATTCGAAAAGAGTATCCAAGGTATATGGCTGTCTACGTGGACAGTATACGCGAGCGCGAGAACGGGATGGTGAGGAATAGGGTTTTCTGCCCCCACCTTTGTCCACTTGACTACCAATGCCCGCTTTGGAGGAAACCGATATGCACTTTAAAGGCTGTAGCCTACGTAGTGCCAGAGCCAGAGGACAAGGATATGCCTTTCAGAATTTTCTTCAATTGGGAGGCAGCGCGCAACTTTGCCTTAGAAAAAGCGAAGCGAATCAGAGAGAGAGAGGAGACCCTCTACCACTTCGAGAAATACGTAAGCCCTAGCCCTCACTAGACCCCCTGTTTAATCCACCCTACCTTTTTTCTTCCCTTTTTCTCTCTAGGGTGGGCGCGCAGGGTGGGAAAATATGAGCATAAAAGTTGTTGATGCAAAAGTAGTTAGAGTTTCCACCGCACTTTACCGAGCACTAAGTTCTTTTGCCGCGAGCTCGCTGAAAGAGAGGTATCTCTGGAACGTAGGAGTTCACCTATTAGACAAAGTTATCTTCGAGAAGACGGGGAAGTGGCGTTTAGTGATTTCATCAATGGAGGCGTCGCTAGAGGCTCCCAACTCCTCCTGCATCAAGTACAACTACAATGATGGCGCCGTAGAGATCGTGGACAAGATGGCCGGTGTAATAACTATCAAGGAACCAGTGGAAATTATACGAACCTACTTAGCACCCGACAGGGAGCTACCCTTTTCAGGGCCATTGAGTCTAGAGAAGATCTTGGACAAGATGAAGTTGTACTACGAAGCTGCCCGAAACCATATTGCTGAGTGTATGGAGCTGCACGAGGAGGCAGAGGCAAAGGAGGAGGCAGAGGCAAAGGTAGAATAAAAGTTTACGCGCGCCAAGCTTTTTTTCTCTTCCCCTTTTTCCCCTCTAGGGTGGGCGCGCTAAGCTTTCCCCTCTTTTCTCTAGGGTGGGAGCATGGAAAAGAGGGAGGTTGTTATAACAAAAGTGTCGTGCTGGGAATTGAGCGAGGCGTTGACCGCGGCGGGAGCGCACACGTACAGTGTACGCGTAAGGAAGCGTATTTTACTAGAGGACTTCGATGCTGAAATAGAGCTGGAGGTTCCACTAAAAGTGTTCTTTTCAGAGAAACAGATGGTGGCAATAGCCCTTCCTCAGCTTCCTAGTGCACGCTACGCATTGGTTGTTATCGGCAGCGACGACCTCCGACCTAAAGAATTCAAGCAACTTGCTGAGCAGCACATAGGTTGCTTCAAGATGCCGCCTTCATCATCGTTCAAGACGCCTCTCATAGTGCCGCTTGACTGCGATGCGTACATCAATATAACAGGATGGAACAGGCTCCTTGAATGGTCTTCGCGGTTTGACGCCAGAGAGCTCTTCTTCATTAATACGAGGCGGCGTCTCATATACCACGAGTACGAGAACAAGAGGACAGGGATGTGCTTCAAGCACCTTATCCTCTACAATCCACTACACAGCGTTGACGATTTAGCGAAGGCAGCGTACAGCGTGCTGTGGGTAAGGGACTTCCTCCCGAGAGACGTTGAAAGAGCTGTCAAAGCTGCCTTGGGGATACGCGAAAGCTAGCTCGCTTATGCGCTAAACTTTTTCTCCAGGGTGGGGGAAATGGCGGAGGACTTTCGGGAGGAGTTGTGGAAGGAGGAGACGTGGAAAGGCATAGAAGGGAGAGCAGAAAGTGGAGACGTTGTAATTTTAGCTGTTTCGAGGAGGACTTCAGAGAGTTTTTACAACTATAAGACTAGTTCTCTTTTTATCATCTATAAAGACGTGGTGAGTAGCTACGAGGAGAGCTTTGAGAGGGAAATCTGCGTTTTAGAGATCACTGCGGGGGTGTTCCAGCCGTTCAGCATGCAGGAGGTGGAAGCGAAGATGAGGGAGTTAAAGAAGAAAGGCTTCATAGTGCGGCGCATAACCCTTTAGCCCTCCCTGTAACTACCTCTTCCCTCTTTTTTTCTTAGGGCGCGCGCTAGCACGATTAACGCGCTTTTTTTTCTCTCTAGGGTGGGGAGAATGGAAACCCCCGTTCAGGTAAATGAGGTGAAAGCCGAGGCGGCTTCAACGCCGCCTCCAGAGACCACACTGCCAACACCACTTTTGACGAAGTTCAGGGCGGTAATTCAAGGCGGCAGCAAGCGCGGCAACAACAACGCCATTTTCACCACCAATGATTTGCGAGGTCTAGTCGAGGTAGCCGCAACGTTTAGTGATAAAATAACTTTCTTCGTCGATGCGGACGGCGTAAAGGTGAGAGTGCTAGATAGTG
>JAJHRM010000229.1 GCA_020832965.1 Thermofilum sp.
ATAAGGATGCATTGGACAAGGTGTTCGAAGAAGGGTCAAAGCTCGTGTTAGAGGAGCTGGATAAGGTAATCTCTCCCTCTCGAAAAAGGTACTTAGCTATATTGAAAGCGGTCGCTCACGGCTCAAGCTCCTGGAGCGACATAAAGGCATACGTGACGGTTAAAACAGGTTTCATCTCGGACAGCAGGCTTAACGAGCTCCTAAAAAACCTATTAAGGTACGGGTATCTCGAGAAAAGAGACAACGAGTACAGAATACCGGATCCTGTTGTAAGGCGAGCTGTTATGTAGCAGCGCGCCACCGCGTTACCCCGCCTTATCGCAGGGTTCTGGGTTTCACTTCGCTGGGTGTGGCTATAGAGCTTTTCGTTGCGATGCGCTCCGATGGCTGCACTTCTGAACCCGAGGCGCTCAGCTCTGCGCGCAGGCTGTGAGGAGAGCTTAGTCAATCATAAAGATTATTAAAAACGTTAAGCGCGCAATGCTAACTCTAGCTTTGTCTATGCGTAATGTTTATCTTGGTAGTTGGCTTTTATATGTTGAGGTGTCGTCATGAAAAAGTATAGGTGTGCGGTTTGCGGTAGGGAGGCTGAGTCCTTGCTGTTTGCTGAGCATAAGGAGCTTGGCGGCGTGTGGGTCTGCAGGGAGTGCTGGGAGAGGCTCTACGAGGAGAACAAGATCCTGAGCAGCACTGGGGAGTCTTCGAGTTGCTGTAGGGGTTAGCGGTTTTCCCCCGGAAAGCCTCGGAAGGTTTTGGCTTTGGGTTGAGGAAACGCGTTCGTCAAACGGGGGTTTGCTGCTGTGATTCTAGAGGGGCTTGAGGGTGTTAGGAGGCTTATAGGGAACACGCCCGTGGTTGAGCTCGCGGAGGGCCCAGGAAGGGTGTACGTGAAGCTCGAGTACCTAAATCCCACTGGTAGCCATAAGGACAGGATTGCCTACTACATGCTGAGAGATGCGGCTCTGCGCAACCTCGTGAAGAAAGGGGACAGCGTGGTGGAGGCTTCCAGCGGGAATACTGCTATCAGTGTGAGCTGGGTCTGCAACCAGCTAGGGCTTAAGCCCATAATATTCGCCGAGGACACAATCTCCACCGGCAAGCTTGCCTTGCTGAAGGGGCTTGGGGCAGAGCTACACCTGGTGCCGAGGAAGCCCTTCAGGGACCCCGGGCACTACGTGAATGTTGCTAGGAGGTACGCGGAGGAGAATGGGATCGTCTTCCTCAACCAGTATGACAACGACGCCAACTGGCGGGCACACTACGAGACAACTGGCCCCGAGATAATGTGGCAGGCTGGAGGAATCGACGTCTTCGTTATGGGCATAGGCACGGGCGGCACGATCATCGGTGTTGGGAAGTACCTCCGCGAAAACTTGCCAGGTGTAAGGATCGTCGGAGTTGTGCCTAGGGGCTCCCCGCTTGTGGGAGGCGAGATGGGAGACAATATCGAGGGGCTTGCATCCTCACACGTCTCAGGCATCGTTTCACGTTATGGCTCAGTAGTGGACGAGCTGAGAAGCGTCTCGCTCGAGGAGGCGCTGAGCGGCTTGAAGCTGCTGCTGAGGAGGGGCGTCTTAGCCGGGCCATCCAGCGGCGCCAACTTCCGCATTGCAATAGAATACGCTTTGCAGGGTCTAAGAGTCGCCACCCTAGCCGCAGACTCGCTCTTAAGGTATCCCGAGCTGTTTGAAAAGCTAACGGAATGACCTCTGCGCGAATCCCCTCACCAACCTCCTACATACAGATGTTTTTTTATAGCGGGAGAGGTATGTCTGCTAGCGCGAGAGAAAGGAAAAATATTTTTCTTTTTTAAGCGCTAGCGGTGTGCGCAGTAGCCCGTGGATATCCGTGCTCGCGAGCCCACTATACTGGCAGCGCTGCCAGGAGTGATACCAGCGTTGGTGCTGCTACTAACGTCATGAAGAGTACTCCTAGCGACACCCCCAGCTTCCAGAGTAGCCCTGAGACGAGGCTGATCAGCAGTGCCCCGAAGATGCCCGGTATTTTCGCATCGTAATACGCTAACACCACGACTATTGCTATGAAGAGTCCGTAGAGCGCCTCGGCAGAAATCCTCCTGAATACAGCCAAAGTGATTCTCCTGGAGTACTTGACTAGGATTGGGTAAGAGACTATGAATGCTATTGCGCTGGCGGCGAGCATTACCAGGGCTATCGCCGAGTAGCTGTAGTGCGAGAGCAAGTAGTCTCTTGGAGTCGCGCCAAGGCTCTCAATTTTAGTGAAGAACGGCATTGCAGGTCCGGCAGCCATCGGGCCAGTGGGCTGACCAATGAGCAACAGCGGTATTACTGTACCCCCGATGTAGGTCGCGTTCTTGATTGCGTCTCTAACAGTGTACGCTAGCACCGCGCCCCTGACCTCGTCCCTCTTACTTCCTTTAAGCAAGTCGCCTATCAGTATCGTCAGTCCCACGGGGGACATCACAGTGGCGAGTACCGATGTTACGGCTGACCAGAGCGTGCTGTGGGCAACCTCCTCTCCGCTGAGTATCTTAAGCGGGTTTAGCAGTATCCTCTCAATTCTAACGAGCTTGACCTCTTTAAGCCCCCTCCTCTCATAGCTCTTCCTAAGCTCCTTGTGCAGTATTGACAGGAGCTCGACAACCAATGGTCCCACCGTAATGCCGAGGAAGAAGCTTATGTACACAGGCTTACCGTAGACCGCTCTAAGCCCCTGAATCCCGAGCGCCACCACCGGTATTGAGAGTAAGGCTAGGAGCTTGTTCTTTGACGTTAGCGCTAGGACTAGCAGCCCAATTAGCAGTATCCAGAACCACCTGGCAACCTTGACGCCAAGCACGACATCAGTAGCCCTGAGCCAGTCGCCTAGGGGCATCAGGTAGTATGAGAGAGTCAGCGTAGTTGCAAGCGCAACAAACTGCCCCACAGCGCTGGAGGCGATGCCCTTCCTCAGGATCGTGTCCGCTAAGCCATGCTCCTTGGCCACTAAGGCGTCCGGCACCTGCGGGACAGCCATCACG
Organism: Thermofilum sp.; assembly: GCA_020832965.1. The sequence continues at coordinate 3,002 of JAJHRM010000229.1, forward strand.
CCGCCCGGGATCCCGGCTAATGCTACAGGAATGCTGTCGGCCATTTTAAAGGCGACAATGCTTGCAGTAAACCAGGCGAGCACGAGCAGGGGGTCTACTCCTGCAAGCAGGAGCATTAGTGCGACAGGCGCCATTGTGGCTGTTTCATCCGTGCCCGGCAGTATACCTATGAAAATGTAGAGAAGCGCTGAGAGGACTGAGAGGACTATTACGAGGAGTATCGTGAGGGGATCCACGCGGCTACACCTCATTAACTACACGCTTGACTCTAGTCAAGAATACGCTGACGGCAAATCCAAGTGTTGCACCTATAGCTCCAAGCATTACCGATAAACCGGCTGCCTGCAGCTTGACCAGCCCTGCTATGAGTGGGCTGAGAGAGTAGAGTAGCAGCGCTAGCGCAGTTGAGACGAGTACCGAGACAGCGAGTTCCCTCAGAGAAACGTACTCGCCGTAGAGCTCGTAATACGCCTCGTCCCCCATACCTAACACCTCATGTGTGCTTGCGTGACGATGAAACTTTTGCTTTCGTGGTATATAACAATTGTGGAGACAATGTTAGCCTATTGTCGAAAAAAAAGGTATTGCTGTGCCACCCTGTTTCGCCGGGACCCCTCAGCTGAAGCACGTAAGACAATAGGCAGAGCCGTCGGGCTGTTCTAGTGTGATGCAAAGTGCGACTCCTACTGCTATAATGACCTCAATACCTCTCAGCGCGCTATACCTTTATATATGGAGAAAATATCTTAAACCGATATGCACGTATTCATGGGCAGGTTCGCGAAGAATCCGCTTGCATTGACTATACTCTCGCTCCTACGAAGAAGACCGATGACTGGCATTGAGGTAATAGAGGAGATAGAGGCCATGACGCTCGGCTTTTGGAGACCCTCCCCCGGCGCAGTCTACCCTACGCTGAAGCTGCTTGAGAGAAACGGGCTTGTCAGGCACGAGAACAGGGGGTGGCAGAAGGTTTACTATCTGACTGATAAGGGGAGAATGGAGCTTGAGAAAATGTGCTTGCCTGCCCAGCCCGAGACGATCGATGAAGTCTTGAACATTATTGAGGGCTACGTTGAGTACATTAAGGAGTCTGGCCTCGCATTGAGAGTACCCAGTGAGGCACGTGAGAGAATAAAGTCTCTCGTTGAGGAAATGTTGAAAATCGCCTCTGCACCTGGATGACGCATACGAAAAGCATATTAGTATCGGCTACCGATAACCGTGATCACTATGCATCTGCATGTGAAAAAAGGAGTAGGCGTCGTTACTCTCCTCGCTGCACTACTCGTAGCTCTAAGCATGGCGGCTGCACTACCAGCGTCAAAGGGTACGCTGGGCGGCAAGGCATACGTTTTCACCCTTGAGGACGTTAACGTCCTCGACCCTGGATACCCCTCGGGAGTTGTCCAGGTAGCTGTATCGTACCTCGGAACATACACCCTACTCGGCTCAACTATGCAGTTGTCCATTACTTGCGGGGACTACT
>JAJHRM010000230.1 GCA_020832965.1 Thermofilum sp.
CGAACTTTGCTTCGGCATGCTTTACTATGTTTAGAGATCCCCAGGCGCTGTTCTCAGCTATGGCTACCACCAAGACTCCCTTTTCCTCGTTAATCTCATACACGTAAAGGAGATTCTCCGGCTCTATCTCTAGCGCGTTAGAAACGTATGAGTGAAAGAGATGGGCTAGGGTGTGCCCCAAAACATTTATTGCGAAATCAACTACCCGGTCTGAGTTTCTTTGCAACTCCTGACTGAGCTTCTTAAACTTCTTTATCAACTTGTCATCTTTCATCTGAAGGAACGAGAAAGTATCAAGACCTCTTTTGGTCATTTTATATACGAAGAACTTAGAAAGTAAAAGTTTTTCTAGACTAACATTATGGTTATAATTGCTACCGTATATCACAGTAACCTCAGGTTTTCCTGAGATTTTTTCGTCGAGTAAAGATTTTATTGTAGTCTTAACAATAAGAAGAGGAATCTCAAAACCTATTACATTTGTTTTGGGCAAATCTTTTCTAAGACTTTTCTTGAAAGCTACTTCAACAATGGGACCTTCAGGGGTTATGGAAGGCATGTACCACTGGGCACGCCTATAGAGTTCGTACATTCGGACGCCTGAGACAGCAAAAGGTGTTATGAATAGCAAAGGTTGCCCGTGCTTTCGGTCGGCAGCATACGCTAAGTCTAGTTTCCTCTCCGGAATGACGTATACTTTAGGAAATAGCCTTCTTCTCCAACTCCACTTATTGCATTTACGTTTATTCTTACCTACTGGACAATGTTGCATGAATGGGCACTTAAGATCGTAGGGATCTGTTGACATACTCAAACCCAATATACAATACCAAACATATCCTAAATTACTTACACTGTATGTTCTCTTATATCTATTCTTATATTTATCCTGAAGCACTTTGACTGAAAATCTATGTTTTAGAGCATCTGCTAATTTTTCTGAACCATATTTTACAAATATATTGCGGAAGCCAGTATGTATTCTAACTATAATCGCGCCATTCTGGGCATCCTTTAATATATCAAGAAATTTAACAGAAGCAAGTTTCTCCTCATCTATTTCTGCACAATTATCAATTTTACCTTGAATATTTTTTGGTTTTTCAAAAATCGCATTATCAGGTTCTAAAAACCAAATAAATCTGCCTGTTATTCCTTCAAATTCTTCTTGAATAGGCTCAAATGGAGGATAGCGAGTGAAGAGCTGATCTATTGTAAGGCGAAATTCTTCTTCACGCACAAAAGGCACTTCTATTTTTACCTCTTCTGTGTAAGGCTCTCCGGCTACGTTACGTAATCCCGAGACTTTTTCCACAATCTCATGAGTCCATATTTCCCCTCTTAGTTCTAATGAACGCACTAAATAACGTATCTCTGGTGGAATCACCAGAGTTTTTTGTTTTTTCATCAGATCTGTTATTAAATTGAATGATATTTCCCGTATTTCATTATAGGCTTTTCTTAGCTCATTGATTTTTTCTCTTAGTTTCTTCAGATACTTGCCCTCTCTCCCAGCGAAGGTCTTCTCCTCTATTATTTTTCTTTCAACTATTTCACTTAGTTCGTCACATTCACGCTCCATTGCTTTTGAGAGTTCATGAATATTACCTAGTTCTTTGATGAATTTTTCTTTAAACTCAGGAGATGTAAGTATATCATCAACTCTATATTTTTTGATCTGTTCAATCCCGGTCTGCTCGCACACTCTCTTTACTTTATCAGTAAATTCTGAACTGGTAAATTGTTGAGTAGCTTTAAGTAAATTCTTTCTACATATTGATGAAATTTTGTTCGCTAAATTTTCTACTATCTTATGTAACGTAAATTCTATATCTTCAGGGTGAATTACTTCTTCTTGCTCATAATTTAGTATTTTGCTTAATATGTTTTTCAGTTCTTCTCTTAAATTCTTAAACTCAATCATGATCTTCTGAAATTTTACCTATAATATCCTGTATGAATGACCGTAAAGTTTCTAAGTTTCTTATAGGCCCCTTGCTACCTCCGCTCTCGTAGGTGTCTTTACCTTCCACAGCTAACTTGGCAATACTTTCTATCAATATTCTCCGTTTAACTATTTGTGGGTTATCCTTTGTAACAAACAATTTATATCCGCTAATGCTCATGGTTGCTATTGCTTTCATGAAATTCTCGTCATATGTTTTGAGCATTTCCGTTGGTAGCGCCCGTGCTAGAATAATCCCCAGGACACACCTTATTGTTCTGTCGTTCCTTCCGCCTCTGCCTATTCTCTGAACGAGCGAGATCGGGTTGTCCAACCCGGCGTTAAGCACAAAGCCAACTCCGTCGTAGTCCACTCCTAGCTCTAGGGAGGATGTTGAGAGTACGACGGCTCCCTCCCCGCTGCGCAGCCGCGCAGCGGCTCTTTCCCTAGTCTCTCTGGGGACTTCGCTGTGAATTTCAAGCAATAGATCCTTCAGCTCATCGACAAGCCCTCCCCCTAATGCCCAATTTCTGATCTGGCTGACTAAGTTAGTAGGCAGGTAGTGCCAGTAGCAGTAAGGATCTAGCGGGTCGAGACTATCCGCCAGGTGGTCTTTTGGCTCTCCTATTCTTAAGTTCTCAATGTAACCGCTCTTTACGCGCCTGAGCTCCCTTATGTTATTTATGAAAAGAATTGATTGAGGTTGCTGGACTTTGCGCAACTTGTAGGCGTAGCTTAAGAAAGCCATAAAAACACTCCACAATTGACAATATGTATTCCAGGAATACTGGGGATTCATCATGAAGTGTGCTAGGATGACTAGCCTCTCTCCCTTTATTTGAAGCCTCCTCTGAGTTACTGCACTTTCAAAATCAAGAATCCCATAGTTATTATCTCCAGAAAGTTTTGCTATGAAGTCGTCTGGATTTGGTATTGTAGCAGAGGAGAAGATCAACTTTACATCTTTTTGTTCGTTGATTTCTCTTGAAACGTCAATTAGCGAGGCAAGAATGCCGCCAGACACGCCCGTGTACTCATGCGCTTCGTCAAAAACCACCAGCGCGGCATCACGTAGAGTCTTTGCGCCGACATCCTCTATCGCGCTGTCGAGAAGTCTTGTCTCAAGAGCCCACGGGTTTGTTGCGATGATGTCGGCATGCGCGACTGTTTTCCTCACAGTTTTAACGAAATTAAATTTTCTAGCGCATCCCTTTCCTTTACAAGCTACGCTGTCCGCACTATCATATATAAGCTGTTCCTTGCAGTAGGGGCAAGCTACCCCTCTGAACGCTTCTCCCCTCTTCACATCTCTTGGAGTGTCTCCGTCTCTGATGCCAAATGTTATTTTATATTTATATTTGTCTTCGAGAATGTTGTTGGCTATACTTAGTAATTCTATTATCCTGCACGCCTGATCTATTGTCAGAGCTTTTCTCGGGTACACCAGCAGAACTTTCTTGCTATTATCTCCCTCTAAAAGACGCCACCTCATTATTACTGCTAGCAAGTAAAAGAGGTAGATTTCTGTTTTCCCGCTTCCCGTGGGGGCCACTATGGCGTATACATTTTTGTCCGAGGACAGCATCCTGCAGAGAACGTAGGACTGAAAGTCGTCCAGCCCTGTGTCTCGTCGTAATAAGTATTCCTTTAAAGTGTTCACGTAAATATCCACTAGCTTGCGGTTATTGTTGAAGAAAGATTGGATCGCATCGTATAGCTTATTCCATAACGGATTATTTCTGCCAGGGATTATCGCCCTGTCCTCTTTTACAGGCACTTTAAATTTGGTTATCGCAAACTTGTAGGAAAGAAGATAGGGAGGATTTCCGTGCATAGTTGTTATCTGAGAGCTCCTCACAAGAACGTCCATATGCAAGCTCCTCAGAAGCGGGTAATCGGACTTACTATCACTACGTGGCAGCTGCACCAGAAATCCCTTATTAATTAACGATGTGATAATATTATTTGGATTTTTGAAGTTTCTCCTCCTTAAGAAATCTTCCAACTCTTCGTAGGTAATGAAGTACTCTACGTTTTTTATTGGGTACCAGCTGCCCTCTTTGATGGATCCCTCTTTGGCAATTCGAGGCGCCTCCAGGTCTGTTATTATTAAATGGTAGGCTCTGATTTCATCCTCCGACATTTTCAGAATACTGCAACGCTAGCAATATATATGCCTTTATTGCCGGCAGCACGAGCGGCCTGCCCCCTCCAGCTGGCTCAGCAGCCAGTACAAGTACTCGCTGCCCGGAACCTCGTCCGGCAGCGCTCGCCCCTCCCGTAGAGCCTGAGGGCCCTCCCCGCGTACGCCTCCAGGAGCGCGGCCCCGGGCGGCGCCGGGGTTAAGGCCAACGGGACGGCCCCCTGTCAGGCCCCTGCGGCAGGGCCCTGGCGCAGGGGCCTTCGTCCCAGGGGTGGTTACCCCTGCGCTGATAGCCCCTGCCCCAGAGGTCTGAAGGCAGGGCCCTGACAGGGGAGGGGAGGGCGGGATTCTGGCGCGCGCC
>JAJHRM010000231.1 GCA_020832965.1 Thermofilum sp.
CTCCTTTATAACCTGAGATGAAGCCCATCGTGACAGCGATTAATGTAGCTATTGCTCCCGCTAGTAAACCGATTGATAGTGAATACATAATTCCAACTAACAGCATTCCAAATATATCCCTACCGTAGTCGTCTGTGCCGAGAGGGAACTTTATAGAAGGCTGTTCCCATCTCCGCCCGACACCTAAGTCATGGGGGCGTTTATCCCCTATTCGCAGTCTGTTAATGTATGGAGATGCAAAGCCCACTATAAGTAGAGCTAAAAAGATGCAAAATCCAATTTTTATCTTATTATTCTTTCCTATTATTCTAATAATTCCTTTGAGCGCCCTTGCGATGCTTACTGATGATTTCAACATGCTATTCATAGTATCTCACCCTCGGATCTATGAGGGGATATATTAAGTCTAAGATTAAGTTGGCCGTTAGAACAACGAATGATTGCAATATTAGGATGCCGCTAATTAGATTGTAATCCAACATACCAAGAGCACGCGAAAAGAGGTACCCTATGCCCGGGTAAGCAAATATCGTTTCCATAACTATCTGACCTCCGATCATAAAACCAAGCGATATTCCCAGCCCTGTTACTTGAGGTAACAAAATATTTCTGAACAGATACCTTTTGAACAATCTTGAAGGTTTTATGCCTTTAGCTTCTGCGTAGATCAGGAAATCTTCTCCTAATAGAGAGATCGTCAAATATCTTGTCGATAAAAACCATCCAAAAGCCTGGGTTAGTACTAGGGACAATGCCGGAAGGGTACCATGGACAACAACTGAGGCAATGAATTGAATGCTCAAACTTGGTGAAAGCCTAGGATCGTAGGCCCCACGTGCAGGCAGCCAGCCCAGCATGTAGGAAAATGTTAGAACCAGGAGTACTGCAACGATGTAGTAAGGAATCTGTGAGAAAACTATCGCGAGGCCGGCGAGTGCTCCGCCGATTTTAGATTCCCTTTTCCAAGCTGTGAAAGCTCCTAGTACGACCCCCAGCGTCCATGAGATTACAGCGGATAATCCAAGGAGCCCTATCGTCCACGGCAAACTTTGAAGGATGAGCACCTGAGCAGGTCTGGGGAAACCTAAAAGGGAGACTCCAAAGTTCCCACGTAACAGCTGCTTCAAGTAGTTTACGTATTGAGTGAAAAGATCCCCCTCCAACCCGAATTCCTTTTTATACTGTTCAACCAACGATCTTGCTAGCTCAGCCTCGGTGTATTGCGTTGCCATAATTTGCCCAATGAAAGCTTCTATGGGGTTTCCCGGTATTAACCTGAAAAGGAAGAAGATAGCGGTTACAGCGCCGTACAGCGTAGCTACATACGCGAGTACCCTTTTTATCAGATATTTGTGCAGCGGCTTCACAATATTACGCTCCCTTGGGCGCAAATTTAAATATTTCTTCGCGCGTTATCAGAGCGCGCGCGTCAAAGCAGCGAAATGCTTTTATATGATCCTTAGTTTCTAAAAATCCGATGAGGACGCAACGGTATGTGCAACTGGTGCCGCTATTGCTATTGGCTTCCTCGCTTTCACTGCTGGGACCGCTCCTAGCGTCCTGCGCGGCAGCTCAACCCGTGACTCTCCCTGTACCAAGGGAGGAAACCTTAGTCATCGTGAGACCAGGTTACGAGATCTTTGATACTTGGAACCCCTTTGTGCCGCGAGGAGTGGCTTGTGAAGCCTTCGGGCAAATCATCAATGAGTACCTCTGGTACATCAACTACGCGACGGGTGACGTGATCTACTGGCTCATAACCGGTTGGGAGTACAAGGACAACTACACAACGTTCATCCTCCACGTGAGACCAGGGGTCACGTGGAGCGACGGAAAGCCCTTCACGTCTCGCGACATAGCTTTCACGATCAACATGGTGAAGGGGAACCCGAAGCTCTACTGGAACGCTTGGGCTCAGCGGTGGGTCAAGAGCGTTGAAACTCCTGACGACTATACCTGCGTGATACACTTGACCGAACCGAACCCGCGCTTCCACTTCAGCTTCAGAGGGTGGGCGTTCCCGGTGGTTCCAGAGCACATATGGAAAGACAAAGACCCTGTCACCTTTAAGAACAATCCACCTATTGGCACAGGCCCTTACGTTTTGTACAAAGTGATCCCGGAAGCCAAGATGTTCGTTTTCGTCCGCAGGGACGACTACTGGGCTGCCAAAGTGTTCGGTCCGCAGTACCTCCCCAAGCCCAAGTACATAGTGTACCGCGCTCAAACGTCAGCCGACGCGGAGTACGCTGCGTGGATCCGTGGGGACATCGACGCCTTCTTAGCAATTGACGTAATGTCCGTTGAAATGGTGAAGAAAGGGTTAACGTACCCAGAAACCTCCCTCTGCCCCTTCCTAGACCCATGCCCGAGAGGTTTGTGGATCAACACGCAGAAGTACCCGCTCAACTACAGCGAAGTGAGGTGGGCGCTCGCTTACCTCTTTAACAGGGAGAAGCTTGCCGAGTTCTGGCCCGCTGTCACCGTCAGCAAACCGGCGAAGTACCCGTGGGCCGATTGGGCCGGCCTGAGGAAGTACGCGTTCCCAGAGGTTTTCGAAAAGTACAAGCTCGAGTACAACCCGAAGAAGGCTGCTGAGCTGCTCGACAAGCTCGGAATCGTTGATCGCGACGGTGACGGGATACGCGAGACTCCCAATGGCACGAAGATGTCGTTCGTGCTCTACCAGGCGGGAGGTTTCCACTTGTATCTCGCCGAGCACCTCGCCGAGGAGGCGAGGAAGATTGGCATCGAAATTATCGTGAAGCCCACAACTTCCGCCACGTGGGATTTGCAGGCTCTGGGTCAGATAGACATGAACCTGTACTGGCTGTGCACGTCAACGCCGTGGAACAACGACCCCTACTACCTGCTTGAGCCGTTCCACAGTAAGTACGCTAAAATGTACCCGGTGGGCACGAGGATGCTCGCTGGGTCATGGGTTAGGCTCGTCGACCCTGAGCTGGATAAGATAATCGACGAGCTATCTACAATTCCGACCGATTCGCCGAGAGGGTTAGAGCTGCTGAAGAAGGGGTTGGAGATCTGGATGAGAGATCTACCCGCTATACCTATCGTTGAAACGATCTTCGAGATGGGGTGGTCGACCAAGTACTGGACGGGGTGGCCGACGCCCGACAACTTCTACCTGTGGCCGCCCAACTGGTGGCCTGAGTTCCTATTCGTAATCCTCAACCTGAAGCCAGCGCGCGTTGAGTACACGACGGTGTGGTTCACCAAGGATACCCCCAAGTTCGTGGGATACGACGGTAGAGAGTACGGGCCCTTCAGAGCGGGCGATTCCGCGAGAATCCCCACGGTGGACGCCGACCGCATTGTCAAAGAGGGGGTTGCCACGCTCACGCCGCTGGTGCCCGGCTTAGAGGAGCTTAAAAACCGCGTGGTCAGCGTAGAGTCGACTCTCGCAGCGATGAGATCCGAGCTGGCGGGGAAGATCGAAACGCTCTCTTCGACGGTTGGCACGTTAACGGCGTTGGCGACATTGGCACTCATACTATCGCTCGCAGCGCTGATCGCATCCTTAATCGCGGCAAGGAAGAAAACTAAATAAATAAATTTTAATAAATATTTTTACTTCATTTCTTGAAACTCAAGGCTTTTAGTAAAGCTATGATCCTCCTCAGAGCGCCTGTGAAGGATGTGAAACTCTTTAAGGTATCTCTAAAACTTTTGGTAGTATATATTACGGTAATTGTAATTTCTTCAGCAACTTTATTACTTATAGCATATGAATTTTTTGAAAAGAAAAATATAGTAATTTTGGTTGTATATGGTGATTCTTGGTTAATAGAAGTTGCACAAATGAAACTTATCTCCGCCAAGTATTTAACTAAAGTTATTGAAATTAGAAACGAAACTTTGGCCAAAGAGCTGTGCAAGCGATTACTACGTGTAGATGCCGCACTACCAACCCTCGTGCTCCTCGAAGGAAACGGCTTGCGCGCCGTGGTTATTGGGGCGCCTTCAGAGCGTTTGTGGGAGCAAATCCTAGGAAGGCTCTCGAGGGAAGGAGCGTTTCTCGCTTTTTCGGTAAAGGAGGAGCTACTGCCATGGCGCTGTATAACGTGCCCTACGCAGGGCCATTTGATAGAAGAGATATGGGACCTGACGGAAGAAGAGGCACGAGGTGTTTTCGAAATTATTAGGAAATCTTGAGCTCTCAGATCCAACCTCTCCTCGCCGCGTCGGCGATCACGTCGAGTATCAGCGTTGACCAGCCGAAGTCGGGGGCTCCCAGCGGCTCTCCGCTCGCGCTGTTGTAGTTCTCGTTGCAGGTGGGGCCCTCCGCCATCAGCTCGACCACCCTCGCCGCCAGGTCGCGCGCCGCGCTGTTGAACCCGTACTTCACTAGGCCCCAGTAGGTGAACCAGGCGAG
>JAJHRM010000232.1 GCA_020832965.1 Thermofilum sp.
CTCCTTTATAACCTGAGATGAAGCCCATCGTGACAGCGATTAATGTAGCTATTGCTCCCGCTAGTAAACCGATTGATAGTGAATACATAATTCCAACTAACAGCATTCCAAATATATCCCTACCGTAATCGTCTGTGCCGAGAGGGAACTTTATAGAAGGCTGTTCCCATCTCCGCCCGACACCTAAGTCATGGGGGCGTTTATCTCCTATCCGCAATCTGTTAATGTATGGAGATGCGAAGCCCACTATAAGTAGCGCTAAAAAGATGCAAAATCCAATTTTTATCTTATTATTCTTTCCTATTATTCTAATAATTCCTTTGAGCGCCCTTGCGATGCTTACCGATGATTTCAACATGCTATTCATAGTATCTCACCCTCGGATCTATGAGGGGATATATTAAGTCTAAGATTAAGTTGGCTGTTAGAACAACGAATGACTGCAATATTAGGATGCCGCTAATTAGATTGTAATCCAACATGCCGAGAGCTCGCGAAAAGAGGTACCCTATGCCTGGGTAGGCAAATATCGTTTCCATAACTATCTGACCTCCGATCATAAAACCAAGCGATATTCCCAGTCCTGTTACTTGGGGTAACAAAATATTTCTGAACAGATACCTTTTGAACAATCTTGAAGGTTTTATGCCTTTAGCTTCTGCGTAGATTAGGAAATCTTCTCCTAATAGAGAGATTGTCAAATATCTTGTCGATAAAAACCATCCAAATGCCTGGGTTAGTATTAGGGACAGCGCTGGAAGGGTACCATGGACGACGACCGAGGCGATGAATTGAATACTCAAACTTGGTGAAAGCCTAGGATCGTAGGCCCCTCTTGCAGGCAGCCAGCCCAGCATATAGGAAAATGTTAGAACCAGAAGCACGGCGACGATGTAGTAGGGGATCTGCGAGAAAACTATCGCGAGACCGGCGAGCGTTCCGCCGATTTTGGACTCCCTTTTCCAAGCCGTGAAGGCTCCTAGTACGACCCCCAGCATCCATGAGATTGCAGCGGATAATCCAAGGAGCCCTATTGTCCACGGCAAACTTTGAAGGATGAGCACCTGCGCAGGTCTGGGGAAACCTAAAAGGGAAACTCCAAAGTTCCCACGTAACAGCTGCTTCAGGTAGTTTACGTATTGGGTGAAAAGATCCCCCTCCAGCCCGAATTCCTTTTTATACTGTTCAACCAACGATCTTGCCAGCTCAGCCTCGGTGTATTGCGTTGCCATGATTTGCCCAATGAAAGCTTCTATGGGATTTCCCGGTATTAACCTGAAAAGGAAGAAGATGGCGGTTACAGCGCCGTACAGCGTAGCTACATACGCGAGTACCCTTTTTATCAGATATTTGTGCAGCGGCTTCACAGCATTACGATCCCTTAGGAACAATATAAATATTTCTTCGAGACGCGCTATCAGCGCGCGGCGTCAAAGCAGCGAAATGCTTTTATAATCCCTTCTTTTCTAAGAATCCGATGAGGACGCAACGGTATGTGCAACTGGTAATGCTGCTATTGCCGTTGGCTTCCTCGCTTTCACTGCTGGGGCCGTTTCTAGCGTCTTACGCGGCAGCTCAACCCGTGACCCTCCCTGTACCAAGGGAGGAAACCTTAGTCATCGTGAGACCAGGTTACGAGATCTTTGATACTTGGAACCCCTTTGTGCCGCGAGGAATGGCTTGCGGTGAAGCCTTCTCGCAAATCATCAATGAGTACCTCTGGTACATCAACTACGCGACGGGCGACGTGATCTACTGGCTCATAACCGGTTGGGAGTACAAGGACAATTATACAACCTTCATCCTCCACGTGAGACCAGGGGTCACGTGGAGCGACGGAAAGCCCTTCACGTCTCGCGACATAGCTTTCACGATCAACATGGTGAAGGGGAACCCGAAGCTCTACTGGCACGCTTGGGCTGAGCGGTGGGTCAAGAGCGTTGAAACTCCTGATGACTACACCTGCGTGATACACTTGACCGAACCGAACCCGCGCTTCCACTTTAGCTTCAGAGGGTGGGGGTTCCCGGTGGTTCCAGAGCACATATGGAAGGACAAAGACCCTGTCACCTTTAAGAACGATCCACCTATTGGCACAGGCCCTTACGTTTTGTACAAAGTGATCCCGGAGGCTAAGATGTTCGTTTTCATTCGCAGGGACGACTACTGGGCTGCCAAAGTGTTCGGTCCGCAGTACCTCCCCAAGCCTAAGTACATAGTGTACCGCGCGCAGACGTCGGCCGACGCGGAGTACGCTGCGTGGACCCGCGGAGATATCGACGCCTTCGTACCAATCGACGTAATGTCCGTTGAATCGGTGAAGAAAGGGTTAACGTACCCAGAAACCTCGCTCTGCCCCTTCCTAGACCCATGCCCGAGAGGTTTGTGGATCAACACGCAGAAGTACCCGCTCAACTACAGCGAGGTGAGGTGGGCGCTCGCTTACCTCTTTGACAGGGAGAAGCTTGCCGAGTTCTGGCCCGCTGTCACCGTCAGCAAACCGGCGAAGTACCCGTGGGCCGATTGGGCCGGCTTGAGGAAGTACGCGTTCCCAGAAGTTTTCGAAAAGTATAAGCTCGAGTACAACCCGAAGAAGGCTGCCGAGCTGCTTGACAAGCTCGGAATAATCGACCGCGACGGCGACGGGATACGCGAGACTCCCAATGGCACGAAGATGTCGTTCGTGCTCTACCAGGCGGGAGGCTACCACCTGTACCTAGCTGAGCACCTCGCCGAGGAAGCGAGGAAGATTGGCATCGAAATTATCGTGAAGCCCACAACTTCCGCCACGTGGGATCTGCAGGCTCTGGGTCAGATAGACATGCACCTGTACTGGCTGTGCACAGCAACGCCATGGAACAACGACCCCTACTACCTGCTTGAGCCGTTCCACAGTAAGTACGCTAAAATGTACCCGGTGGGCACGAGGATACTCGCCGGGTCATGGGTTAGGCTCGTCGACCCTGAGCTGGATAAGATAATCGACGAGCTATCCACAATTCCAACTGATTCACCGAGGGGGTTAGAGCTGCTAAAGAAGGGGTTGGAGATCTGGATGAGAGACCTGCCTGCCATACCTATCGTTGAAACAATCTACGAGCTGGGGTGGTCGACCAAGTACTGGACGGGGTGGCCGACGCCCGACAACTTCTACCTGTGGCCGCCCAACTGGTGGCCCGAGTTCCTGTTCGTAATCCTCAACCTGAAGCCAGCGCGCGTCGAGTACACGACGGTGTGGTTCACCAAGGACACACCTAAATTCGTGGGATACGACGGTAAAGAGTACGGGCCCTTCAAAGCGGGCGATTCCGCGAGAATCCCCACGGTGGACGCCGACCGCCTCGTCAAAGAGGGGGTTGCCACGCTCACGCCGCTGGTGCCCGGCTTAGAGGAGCTTAAGAGCCGTGTGGCCAGCGTAGAGTCGACTCTCGCAGCGATGAGATCCGAGCTGGCGGGGAAGATCGAGGCGCTCTCTTCGACGGTTGGCACGTTAACGGCGTTGGCGGCATTAGCACTCATACTATCGCTCGTAGCGCTGATCGCATCCTTAATCGTGACAAGGAAGAAAACTAAATAAATGAATTTAATAAATAATTTTTTATTTCATTTATCGAAGCTTAAGCTTCTTAGTAGCTATGACCTCCCTCAGAGGGCATGTGAGGGGTATGGAACTCTTTAGGGTATCTTTAAAACTTTTGATAGCATATGTTACGGTAATTATAATTTCTTTAGCAGCTTTATTACTTATAACATATGAATTTTTTGAAAAGAAAAATATAGTAATTTTGATTGTATATGGTGATTCTTGGTTAATAGAAACTGCACAAACGAAACTTATTTCCGCCAGATATTTAACTAACATTATTGAAATTAGAAACGAAACTTTGGCCAAAGTGCTGTGCAAGCGATTGCTGCATGTAGATGCCGCGCTACCAACCCTCGCACTCCTCGAAGGAAGCAGCTTGCGCGCCGTGGTTATTGGAGCGCCTTCAGAGCGTTTGTGGGGGCAAATCCTAGGAAGGCTCTCAAGGGGAGGAACGTTTCTCGCTTTTTCGGTAAAGGAGGAGCTGCTGCCGTGGCGCTGTATATCGTGCCCTACGCAGGGCCATTTGATAGAAGAGATATGGGACCTGACGGAAGAAGAGGCACAGGGTGTTTTCGAAATTATTAGAAAATCTTGAGCTCTCAGATCCAACCTCTCCTCGCCGCGTCGGCGATCACGTCGAGTATCAGCGTTGACCAGCCGAAGTCGGGGGCTCCCAGCGGCTCTCCGGTCGCGCTGTTGTAGTTCTCGTTGCAGGTGGGGCCCTCCGCCATCAGCTCGACCACCCTCGCCGCCAGGTCGCGCGCCGCGCTGTTGAACCCGTACTTCACTAGGCCCCAGTAGG
>JAJHRM010000233.1 GCA_020832965.1 Thermofilum sp.
GTAGTCATTTTCATCGAGCACTACAGAGCTCCAGCCCAGCCACTTAATCCACTCGTTGATTCCTCCCAGCTGATCAACATCGAGCCCCCTCACAGCACCCTCGCATAGATCCTCCTCAAAGCCCCCGAAGGCCGCTGGGACCTCACCTCGGGCTACGGCTGAAGAAACCCTATGAGTGCATGCTTTAATCTTATCACTCAAGCTTTTTCCCACCGCTGAACAGCCTAAATATAATATATTGGAGGGCCGTGTAATATATTAACTAGTGCAGGCTGGGCGGGGCTGAAGCGTGCAGGCAACCGAGCCCGCTAAGATGGAGGAGTTCAGAAAGAGAATTATTGAGTGGTATGAGGTACACGGGGACAAGCAACTGCCTTGGAGGAGTACCGAAAGCGGCTGGGATGTGCTGGTGGCGTCTTTTCTGCTCAGGAAGACTACGACCAAGCAGGTGGCAGAAATTTACGTGGAATTTATTCGAAGGTATCCAGGCCCCCAAGCCCTGCTCAAGGCTAGTGAGGAGGAGGTCAGAGAGCTGATTAAGCCGCTGGGCATTGAGCACCAGCGCTCAAAACACCTTATTGCACTGGCTCGCGAAATTGTCAGACGCTTCGGCGGGCAAGTGCCATGCGATAAAGAGAGCCTGAAAGGACTGCCAGGAGTTGGCGACTACATTGCTTCAGAAGTCCTCCTTGTAGCCTGCAATCAGCCGGAGCCACTCCTAGATAGAAACATGATTAGAGTTTTAGAGAGGGTCTTTGGGGTAAAGTCCTTGAAGAAGAGGCCACACACTGATAAGGCGCTCTGGCGCTTTGCCAAGACAATTGTCCCGGCAGAACCAGGGCAGGCGAGGAAGTTCAACTACGGAGTCCTCGACTTTGCCCGCAAGATATGCACAGCGCGCAGTCCCAAATGCCCCGCATGCCCCCTCAGAGACATCTGCTTATTCTATGCGGCGGGAAGGTCGAGTCCGTAAAGCATGCCCGCTGAAAATCTCATGGGATCATCTGTCATTATAGTGTATATACTAACTAATACGAAGCACATTTATGATACATTAGATTTATTAGTAATTATTTCAACATAATTTAACGGGTGAGAAAAGTGTCGATTTTAGTAGAATCATCTCAAATTTTGTGGAGAGTAAATAAGAGCTGGGGTCCCGACGTAGAGATGATTTTGCCCCTGCCGATCGCGGTGGCTGTAGAGTCGAAGAATACTTTTGGCCAGGCGCTCGAGGACTTTGACCAGATTATAGGCTATCGCGCGGCTAAGAAATATGATGCAGTAATACTGAGGGTTGAAAAACGAGTAGAAGGAGACAGGGACGAGCTTGAGCTTGTTCTTGAGCAGGCCGGCAAGCTCGGGATCGGAGTTGTAGTGAATGGATATTCCTATTCACCACTAATGGGCACTGAAAAAGTACTCGCACGGGCATGCCTAGATCTCGCTTCAGATCCCAGCGAGCTTATAAGGAGGATGCAACCTGCTTCACAGATATTAAAGATGCCGCTGGATAGACTGTTTGTCTTTAGAGAATTCTTCGAGGCGAGATCTCATGAGTAGCGTGATTCCCACCTCTCGCAGGAGGCTTGTCGAGTCAATTAAAAACGACCCATTTATAGATGCAGCTTTCATAGGCTATTTAATAGGTCGGGAAGAATGGCTTGACGTGGTTCAGCGGCAGGCTCGAGTATACAGTGAGATAGGGGACATTGGAGAGGGAACCGCGACTTTCCGCACATATAAAGAAGAGGTTAAGAAGTACATTATCACCAAATTTGGGCGTGTGTACGAGCGGGGACTTGAGAACCAAATAGAGAAAATTGGAGAGGAAAAAGCCCGGAGAGCGTGGCGCGTGGCGATAACACTCCTGCTGTCCAAGCAATTAATGGACAGAGCGGGAGTAGGACTCGGCAAGCTTCTGCCAGCAGAATATGCTAGGCTAGAAAGCATTGTCCCGGTTCTCAATGCACTTGTGGACGAGAAGACGAGGAAGAAAGGGCTGAGCGCTCCAACGGCTGTAAGAAACGTGCTGAAGAGGCTCAGTGGCGAGCAGGTTGCCAGCTTAGCCCCAATACTCTGGTGGACTAACTTGGTGATGGAGAGCGAGGTCTTTGAGGGCCTGCTGAAATTCCATTACATAGTGGCGAGCAGTCCTCACATAGCGGAGTTCGTAAAGAGTGCTGAGGACTACCTGGCGGGAGTAGATGGGCACATATCAGACTACAACTACATGGAGTATGAGGTGCTGAAGGGCTTGCTAAGCCGTTGCACGGAGCTGAGGGGGCAGTACATAAACAAGCTACAGAACGCTGTAATATTTGCGAAGCTGTGGAGAAACAGCGTGAAGAACCCGCAAGCATGGTCGTGGTTCTTAAAGAACGAGGTTCTCACATACACTCTATCAGTATATCTCACTGAGATACAGAGCCTTCTAGGCTTGGGAAAGCTGAAGCTGAATATCTCGGCTCTGCTTGCACCTAAAAGCGGTGTATATGGAGGCCCTGCCTCGGCGCTGTCAGCGCTGATTTTAATGTCCCCCATATTTATGCAGTATGCTATTGAGGCGCGCAGGGAGGTGGCGGTTACTCCCGCAGACATAGTCACTGCTCTGCTGAGGATTGCTAGATCGCATGGACATGCAGAGGACTTCAGCGTAGACATGCGTGAAGTTGCAGAGGAGATTGTAAAGTTCTGGGACGAAAAAGATATATCTCGACGGCTCAAGCTGTACGCGAAGGATGATATATCACCGGACTCCATATACAGTAATGAGGCGCTCACCACATCGCTTTCCTTACTCATTAATGCAGGTGTTAGCGGAATCAGCATCACCACGAATAAAAAGCCAGAGCTGAGACTGCCACCTAGAATGCTTGGATTCGACTCGCTATATGTAAGGTCAGAGCAGTTCTTAACAGTTCTTAGAACTATATGGATATAGGGTGATGCAAGATGAGCTCGTCCTGCACTGAAGCCTTCAGGAGATTCATTGAGGAGGCGCTAGGCAGGCTATCCTTTGAAGAACTTGTGAGAAGGTTCAGGGAAGGACTTGCTGAGAACCCCGTTTTCTCAGAGATCGAAAAAAGCGGTGCTCTAGGTAAGAACATAATAATCATACTCGGCGGAAGAGGGTGCGGAAAGACCCTGCTGTTGAGGTATATCAAGTACAAATTAGAGAGCGACGGCTGGGTATTCAAGTACATTAATGGCACAGAGTTCGTCAAGCTTGTAAAACAGCAAGCTGAAAAAATGCTCCAGAACATTATAGCCGAGGAAGAGTCCAAGTTATCAGGGGAGACCGCCACTAAATTGGCAGTTGCTATAGACGATGTTGCAGAGGCAGTCGAGATCGCCGCTGACTTCCTCAAGAAGCAGATAGAGCTTGCTAAGAAATACGAGGGGAGATTTAAGCTGATTTTAGCCACTCAAAGTGAGCGTGGGGGCACGCTGATCTTGCTGAGAAGGACACTGCCGGAAGCTCCATTTGCCGAGATGTTTTTCGGGGAGCGTCCAGAGAGAACCATAGTTGAAAGCTTTAAGACCAGCTATATCGGTAGAAGAACTGTAACGCTGTTCAGAGGCGCGGCCCTGATAAACCTTGATGCTTATTGGTCAAGCATGCGAGATCTGGACAGAGTAGAAGACCTCGCTGAAGCCATCGTTAAAATAGCCGAGTTCTATGCCAGAAACGCGCCAATACAATGCTCCGACGCATTGAAGCTGGTTTCGGAGGTTAAGCACGGGTTGGCCTTGATCGCTCTGTCTACTATGCCGAAAATCATAGATGATCAGGATGTAATAGCAGTAATAGAATACGGGAGAGAAGAAGATGGAGCACTTAATGGTCTAGGTATTGCAGAATTGCTGACAAAATTATTCGTGGATCCAGATATCAGGGACATAGCACTTGAAGCCGAAAAAACCTACAGTGTATTAAAGAACGTTAAAACCAGCATAAGCACAGATGTGGTCGAGAATGCCTTGCTTAAAATAGCTTCTGAAACAGGCTATATGACGGCGCTCGAGAATATTCCAGTAAAAAGCATTGTGCCCATTCAGCTCCAGCCCGGCACCGCGACTACTAAGCCTGCACAACAAGCTGGAAAACCCTCACGGAGGTACGGTCCTCGGGTAAATGCTGTCGAGGTCAAGCTGGCGAGATCGGGAAGAGAGATCACAAGATACATTATACTGGTAAGCCTCAAGACCGACAGAAGGGGCTACATCGCGATTAGCTCCATAGAGAAGATCAGAGAACTCGTTGGGTTAAAAGTGCCCAGCAAGGCCGAGGAGAGATACCTAGTCGTGATTGTTCCTACGTGGCAAGACCTTACGGCAATGTATAAAGCCCTAGGGCCTGAACACATAAAGAGGAAGGGA
>JAJHRM010000017.1 GCA_020832965.1 Thermofilum sp.
GCGATTATCCTCGCTACGAGGCCTGGGGGTCCAACGTACCTCACACATGTCCTCTTTTCATCTATCCTGAAGACCTCGGAGTTGAGGTTTTTGAAGAGGCTGATCATTCTCGGGGCGTCCTCCTTATCTGTGATCCTCACGTGGACGTCGAAGACTAGGGTCGTTGTGTGGGGCTTTAGGACGGCGTTGTGCATCAGGGTGTTTGGGACCATGTATTTCTCGCCGAAGGCGTCCTCGACTATGCAGTGAGACGATAGGATGTCCGTCACCCTGCCGTAGAGGGGCTTGCTGTACCCCGGTAACCTTATCTCGTAGGTTTTGTCCAGCATCTTTCTCTCCATTCGAAGGGAGAGGTAAGCAGTGAACTCTCTCAACTTGTCGATCAGCAGCATGGTCATCACTAGACCCAGGATGCCGAGAGCCACTAGAGCCGTGTGCACCTCGATGAACTGCCCCATGATCGTGAGGAAGGAGATCACTATGATCGATGCATCGAGAAGCCTCAGCACAGTCTCCTTGCCCGCCGTGGAGATCGTGCCGCGCGCCGTCAGAGCGTCGAGGAACCTCTTGAATAGCACTCTGACTATGATCAGCGTTGTGATGATTACTACTGGCGCTTCTATCCTCGTCAGCACTTCTTGGACTAAGCTGGGGTCCTCCATTCTCATCCCTTGATGTAGCTGACGAAATCCTTGCTTGGAGCGAGCACGAAGAGGATGTCGCCGGGCTTTAAAACCTCCTCGCCGCTGGGTACTTTGAACCGGTCGCCGTCGAACATGAGTATTATCTTGCCCACGTCCTCGTCCATCTCGAGGTCGCTTATCCTCGCCCCGGCAGCCCTGTCTCCCTCTGCTACTCCCAGGAGGTACAGGTCTGAGTGCCCTATCTTGCCGAGGGGCGTTGGGAGTAGAACTGATGACATGTAGTTCGCGACGATGTTTGCCAGGACTTTGGGTTGCGTGATTGGGATGCCGAGCTTTAGCTCCCTGACGAGCTCCCCGATCTTCTCCTCTTCGAACCGACCGATCCTTATCGGGATGTTGTGGAGCTTCGCCACTGCCAGCACCAGCATGTTTATCTCGTCGCTGCTTGTTAGCGCTAGAACCGCGTCGAGCTCGTCCATATTAACCTCGCGCGTGTAGATGTCCACGTCTGTTGCGCTTCTGGCCATCACTAGCACGTCGTACTTGGACTCCAGCTCCCGCTTCCTAGCCTCGTCCTTCTCGATGACTATGATCTCATGCTCCTTTTGGCTGAGCATCCTTATCAGGTTCTCGGCGAACTCGCCCCCGCCGACGATGAGTATCTTCATGACGCCCACCTCTGCACACTTGCCGCGACTATATGTATCTTACCTGACACTCCCCCTCATATTACTTTCTTACTACTTTAATAGCTTAATGATTCTCCTGCCCACAGTCCACCCGATCAGCATTAGTACTGGGAGGTACTCAAGCCTACCCAGAACCATTAGCGCCATTAAAACAGCCTTGACGCCCAGCGGGGCCAGCGGCGAAGTTATCCCCGCCGACAACCCGACACAGCTCGCAGCAGATGCTGCTTCGAAGAGTGCGTCGGCGAAGTCGAACCCCGGGAGCATGGACTTTATCAGCGTGGCCCCCGTGAAGATTGCTATGAAGTGTATTGCTGTGAGCAGGAGGGCTGAGGCGACCTCTGAGTCGTCAATCACGCTTCCCCCCAGCTTGACTTCAGCCTTCACCCTCCCCCCCGTTATTATGCTTATCGAAGATTCCTTGAGCTTCTTTAAGAGGACGAGGAACCTGAGCACCTTGATCCCTCCGACCGTCGCAAAGGTCATCCCCCCGATGAACATCGAGAATGTGAGGACAAGCTTGGTGGGGTAGGGTAGTTGGGCGATCACGCCTATGTTAAACCCCGTCGTCGTCATGGCTGACACGGCGTTGAAAACGCCGGATGCGATGATCCCCGGGATGCTTGCCAATGGCGCGTTGGGGGCGAGCATGCTCGCGGTAGTTGCCGCTGAGAAGATAGCTAGAAGGGCGATGTACAGCTTGAACTCCTCGTTGCCAGCTACCTCCCTCACCTCTCCTCTCAGAAGCTTATCCAGGAGGAGGAAGTTCGTAGCGCCGAGCACCATTACCGCGGTCAGGGGGATTGATGTCCACGGCGAGGTGCGGTAGATGGCGTCGTAGTTTGCATCGTAATTGCTCATGCCCCCAGTGGCGATGCCCGTCATCGCGTGGGTAACTGCGTCGAACAGGCTCATGCCTGTGTAGTAGAGGGCGAGCGCTCCGGTCAGCGTCAGTATGAGGTATATGTTGAAGAGCCTCCTCGCCGTCCTGTACATCGACGCCTCTATCCGGACAGGCCTCTCGATGCCGTACACCAGGAAGCCGTACCTGTAGAAAAAGGGGAACAGCACCATTGCGAAGACCACGAACCCCAGCTCCCCAACCCACTGCATTAGGGCCCTCCAGAACAGGATGCTCGGCTTCAAGCGCTCCAGGCCTGTTAGGACCGTTAACCCCGTGCCCGTGAAGCCGGAGATGCACTCGAAGAGGGCATCGTAGTACGGTATCCCCAGCTCCAGGGAGAGAGGGACCGCAGAGACTGCCGGGATGATAGTCCACGCCAGCGCAGAGGAGAGCACGGCTTCAGCGGAGGATAAGCCGTCAGTCGTGCTGACTCTCGAAGCCAGGAAGCCGCCAGCCATGAGTGCGACCGAGAATGCAAGGAATTGTCTGGACAGCCCCGCCCCGCTTACGACGTCTATCAGGGGGACACTCAGCATGAGCACGCCGAGCAGTAGCAACAGGGTTCCCACAACTTTCAGAACACTGAGCGCTCTTGTCATGACCATAGGGATAAGCTCACCAAAAACGGCTACTAAAATGTTTTTATGTGTTTTTGGCTACTGCTAGCGCGCGACCTGGCTTATCGCATTGCGCAGGAAGGCTGCGGAGCCTAAACCGGGCGCGCTTCCAGCAGCATGTATGGGGATTGCTTTGGTGTGTAGACCCCCTTATAAGCTCCGCTATCAGCTCCTCCTTTTGAGCCTGTAGACGAGCTGCTTCGCGTAGCCCTTCCCGCACTTGGAAGCCACTATGCCGAAGGAGAGTATGCTGGCGCTTAAGAGCCTGTCAACGAAAAGCGTCGTACTTTCGCTGAGGCATACTTCTCAGCGCGCCCTGGTAAGCGGAAATGCACGGGGTGCTTGTCGGGTTAGCCGCGCCTCCTCTCCTCAATGTACTTCCACAAGTCCTCGAAGCTGGATCGCGGGGGCTCCCTGGGGACGCCGATGGGTATGATGTACATTGGCACCTCCTCGCGCCCAGCACTAATAGCGGCTTGCACCATGTCATCGTGGAAGGCACCTACAACGACTGCCCCGTAGCCGAGGGCAGTGGCCATCAGGTACACGTTTTGACCGAGGTGTCCGACCTCCATGGGCACGTACCTCACCCTTCCCCTCTCGCCGTACCGCGAGGTCGTCCTCCCGAAGACAGCGCAGACTACTAGGTCTACTGGAGCCTCTTCGACCCACTCTTGGCCGAGGGCTGCCGCGGCAAGCTCCCTCCTTAAGTCGCCGGGCTTTACAAGGCTGAGTAAGTGCCTGTACTCGTCATACTTGTACACGCCCGCTCGCAGGTAACCCCCGCCCTCCAGCAGGACGCGCCCCTCCCCAACGACCACGTAGACCTTCAGGGGGTA
The DNA here is from genome assembly GCA_020832965.1 of Thermofilum sp. Next base: position 3,694 of record JAJHRM010000017.1, read on the forward strand.
CGTTGCGCCAGCGCTCGGGGACGCTTTGAGGCCCCACTTCGGCTCCGTCACACCGCAGGCGGCCCACAGCATCATGGCTAGGTGCTCCAGCCTGACGGGGTCTTTGGTGTACTCGCGAATGCTTCTCCTGCGTAGCACCGCCTCCTCGACACTTACATTGGTGATTTTCCTGGGCAGCGGGAGGTAAACTACTTCGTCGCCAGCCGCTGCCTGACTGGGAGCATTTTCCCCGCGCTCTACCCGAAAAACACGCCACAACACATACAAAGCCGCAAGGGCTACCAAGACCAGTATCAGCAACGCATGCACATGGCTGCTGCTGGCAACCACGCCTGCTCACCGGTTAAAGACAGAAAACTCGGAAATATAGACTTTTGGTGTATAGGACGGCGTAGGAGGCGCTTGTTTTAGCGCGCGTGCAACTGCGAAATGTGGCCGCTAATAAGACTTATAAGTATAATACTTTAAAGTATAATGATTTGGAGTATGATATTCGTCGATAGAGAGGAGGAATTAAGAGTGCTACGTGAAGCTTTGAGTAGCGCTAGGGCTGAGCTAGTCCTCCTTTATGGTAGGAGGAGGATTGGTAAGACCTTCCTCGTATCAAGGCTGCTGAGGGAGGTGGATGGAATCTACCTGTGTGTTAACCACGAGGAAAGGGATCTCGCTTTAAGGGACCTTGTAGAGCAGTTTCTTTCTCAGGTATCGTTGCCCGTTAAGCCAAGCGTTTCAAGCTTTAGGGAACTTTTCAAGCTACTCGCTATTTCGGGCAGGAGGCTCATCGTGATTGACGAGTTTCAGAGGCTTTTAAGGGCGGGGGGAATTACGGAGCTCCAGCATCTCTGGGACCTGGAGTTATCCAGGAGCGGCACGGTTCTCGTTCTCTCCGGCTCTGCCGTTGGGGTGGCGGAGCGGATCGGGCTTTCCCATGCATCCCCCCTCTTCGGCAGGTTTACGAGGGTTATTCGGCTCGAGGAGTTTAGCTACAGCGTTGCTAGGGCGTTTACACCCAGCTACAGCGAGGAGGACAAGGTGAGGACCTACAGCGTTTTCGGTGGTGTGCCCGGGTACCTTTCCCTGCTTAAGCCTACGAAAAACTTGCTGGAGAACATTACGAGCCTTGTCCTCGGTCCCGGTGCACCGCTCAGGGAGGAGCCCTTAACGGCTCTGAGGCTCGAGCTGAGGAATCCTTCGAGGTACATCGAAGTGCTGAGGGCTGTGGCCATGGGTGCTACCCAATTCGGAGAGATAGCTGACAAAGCAGGCTTGAGGGTGACTGAACTGCCAAAATATTTGAGGATCCTCGAGGAGGATCTGCGCCTTGTAGAGCGCAGGTACCCGCTGCTGGAGGAGGGGTCTCGCCGGAGAGCCAGGTACTATGTGCGGGACCACTTCACAAGCTTCTGGTTCAACGCTGTCTACCCGAACAGGCCCCTTCTGGAGCTAGGCATGTACAGAGAAGTCGCCGGGAGAGTGCCGGAGGTGGTTGAGAGGCTTGCATCAGCGGTCTTCGAGAAGGTTGCCATGGAGCACTTTGCTACCCTAGCTAAGAGTGGTGAAGTATCCTTCACGAGGATGGGGAAGTGGTGGAGCGGCGAGACTGAGATAGACTTCATTGCCATCGACGAGAAATCGAATACAGCGTACTTCGCAGAGGTAAAATGGACCAACGAGAGGGTCCACAGGAAAGTTTTGTACAGGCTTATGGAGAAAGCAGCCGAGTTTCCATGGAGAGAGAAGGACAGGAAAGAGGTCTACGTAGTATACAGCAGGAGCGGCTTCACATTCGAGCCGGAGGAAGGCCTGCGGCTCTACACGTTGGCGGATCTCCGAGAGGCATTTGAAAAGGTAAAACCCCAGGTCACTGAGCTCTAGGCTTTCCCATGCAGCCAGCAGGCAACGGGGTGCCCCGGCTCGGCTTCTAGTAGCGGCGGCTCAGCTATCCTGCATTTTTCTGTGGCGAAGGGGCATCTTGGGTGGAACCTGCATCCCCTTGGTATATTTATGGGAGAGGGTGGCTCTCCCTGTATGGCTAGCCTCCTGCGCGTCTTGGCGTACTTCGGGTCCGGTACTGGAATTGAGCTTAGCAGGAACTTGGTGTATGGGTGCAGCGGGTTTTCGAATATGCGGTCTGACTGTGCAATCTCGACGATTTTGCCGAGGTACATCACTCCTATTCTGTGGCTCATGTACTTTACAACCCCGATGTCATGGGATATGAAGAGGTAGGATATTTTCCTTTTTTCCTGTACGTCCTTAAGCATGTTCAGTATCGCGGCCTGAACAGAGACGTCCAGGGACGAGGTAGGCTCGTCCAGGACTATAAATCTTGGGTTTAGTGTTAGTGCCCTTAATATTGCCACTCTCTGTTTTTGACCACCGCTGAGCTCGTGGGGGTACCTGTACAGGTGCTCCTTTCCGAGCCCAACGCTTTCCAGCTGCCCGACTATGTACCCCTCCGGGTCTCCAACCGGGATGTTGTGCTCGAAGAGCGGCTCGGAGAGTATCTCGAAGATCGTCATTCTCGGGTTTAGGGATGTGTTTGGGTCTTGGAAGACTATCTGCGCGCTTCTCCTGAACCGCTTCAGCTCCTCCCCCTTAAGCGAGAGAACGTCCTTGCCGTTGAAGAATATTTTCCCAGAGGTGGGCTCAAGCAGCCGTATAACGACTCTTCCAAGGGTGGATTTCCCACAACCACTCTCACCCACGAGCCCGAAGGTCTCGCCCTGCTCGATAGCGAAGTTTACGCCGTCAACAGCTTTCACCGCCTTGAACAGGGATCCCCTGACCTTGAAGTACTTCTTCACGTTTTCAACCCTAACGAGCTCAGGCATCCCCCTCACCCCTTCACGAGTAGCCAGCAGTGAACGAGGTGATTGTTCCCGAGGTCTACTCGTGGCGGGTTTTGGCTTCTGCAGATATCCCTCACGAGTGGGCACCTCGGAGCGAAGGGGCACCCAGGCTTCATATCGATCAAGTTCGGCACAGTGCCGGGTATTGATTCAAGCTTCTCTATCCTCTTAAGCGGGTTGGGGACGGCCCTCAAAAGCAGCTGAGTGTAGGGGTGCATAGGCGACTCGAAGATCGTGTATATGTCTGCTGTTTCAGCTATTCTTCCACCATACATCACGTACACTCTCTCAGCGGTCTCGGCGACCACTCCCAGGTTGTGCGTAATGAGCAGTAGGCTCATCCTGTACTTCTCCTTCAACTCTCTGAGGAGGTCGAGGATCTGCGCCTGGACAGTAACGTCCAGGTTCGTTGTGGGTTCGTCAGCGATCAGGAGCCGTGGCTTGTTAGCAATAGCAGTGGCGATGACAACTCTCTGCCTCATCCCTCCACTGAGCTCGTGCGGGTAGTTCTTTATCCTCACCTCCGGGTTTGGGATCAAGACGTCCCTTAGTAGCTGCAGCGCCTCCGCAGACGCGTCTCTGGAGGAGACTGCCCTATGCTCGGTGATCGTCTCAACTATGTGGTCCCCAGCCGTGTAGAGGGGGTCGAGGGCGCTCGAGGGGTCCTGAAAGATGTAGGAGATCTCGTTGCCCCTTATTTCCCTTATTTCCTCAGGGGGTAGCCTGATAAGGTCCACGACCGCTCCGCTCCTCCTCCTGAATAAAACTCTTCCCGACTCTATCCTGCCTGGAGGGTCTATGAGTCCGGTAATTGCCTTTGTGAAGACGGTCTTGCCGCAGCCGGTCTCGCCCACGAGTGCAATGCTCTCCCCCTCAAAGACGTCTAAGTAGGCTTCTGAAACAGCGTGGACAACGCCCGCATAGGTGTAGAACCTGACGGTCAAGTCTCTAACTGCCAGTACCTGGTTGCCGGGCATGCTGTCGCTCATTTCCTCACCTCTATTTTCGCCCTTAACTCTATGGAGCGCCTAGTTCTCGGGTCGAAAACGTCTCGGAGAGCGTCCCCGACGAGGTTCCAGCCCAGCGATATGAGGAGCAGCGCTGTTCCGGCTTCCACCACTATCCACCAGCTCCTCTCTGGGAAGAACTGCCCAGCCTGTGAAATTATTAGCCCCAGGTCGGGTACGGGTGGCTGAGGGCCAAGGCCGAGGAAGGATAGGGCAGCTGAACTCAGAGTCGCAGTTGCAAAGTCGAACGTCACCATCACTAGCAGCGGGGACAAGATGTTGGGGAGGATGTGTCTCAGGAGTATTTTCCACGATGAAAGACCAAGCGCCTTAGCAGCCTCAACGAACCCCTGCTCTTTCGCGGAGAGCACCGACCCCCTAACGACTCTAGCGTAGGGAGGCCACCAGACGAGTATGAGTGCCAGGAAAACTGAGAGGAGGTTTGCAAGGTTGGGGGCGTCCTTTGGATTTAGCGCGAAGAGAGAGGCGACGACGCCCGTCGCTGCGGGGTTCGCCATTAAGTAGTCTCTTAGGGATAGCCTGAGCGTCAAGCTGAATGCTATAGCTAGAACTAGCCCTGGGAATGCGAGCATCATGTCAGTAAACCTCATCAACACTTCATCCACTACGCCTCCGAAGTACCCCGAGATCAGCCCGATCAGTATGCCAATAACAGAACTCGTTAGAACGATTATCAGGCTCATTACTAGTGAGATTCTAAACCCCCTGGTGACTAGGCTTAAAACGTCTCTGCCGTAGTGGTCCGTGCCGAAGGCTGGGAGACCCCCGCAGCTCCCATAGCACGGCGGGTGGGGTAGCTTTCCAGCTAGTTCTGGCCTCTGCAGTATTGGGTAGACGTCGTAAGGCTCCCAAGCAATTAAGGGTCCGAAAAGCGCCAGGAACAACGTGACGAGGACAAGCACAAGTCCCGTGAGACCTATAAGTGACGAAGTGAAGACGTAGAGGGAGAGCTTTGTTTCGACAAGCTTCGACCTGTTCTTCTCGAGCCAGCCAGGACTGATCCTTTCCCGCAGCCCTGCATATCTGTCAACGATCCAGCTTCCAAGCCTATAGAAGGGGTTCATTCACTCTACCACCTAGTATCTCACCCTTGGATCGATCAATGCGTAGACCAGGTCAACGATCAGGTTCATGACGATGTATATTATTGAGAAGAGGAATGTACCAGCAATGATTATCGGGAAGTTGAGCCTCGTTATCCCCTGATACATGTAGAGACCCATCCCGGGAATGTTAAAAACTGTTTCAGCTATTATTGCCCCCGTGAGAAGCCCTGCAAAATTTAGCCCGAGGATAGTCACTATGGGGGCGAACGCGTTCTTCAATGCGTGACGCCACACTCTTTGACTTGTTAAGCCTCTCGCCCTCGCAAACAGTATGGAGTCGGAACTCAAGGCGTCCAGCAAGCTGTTCCTAACAATCCTCGCTATAAACCCGCCGGAAAGAAGACCTAGGGCTAAGCCGGGAAGCCACATCCTAATGAAGGTATCACCTAAAACGTTGAATTCCCCACACATTGGCCCGCCGAAGATCGGAACCTGGCCAACAGCCCAAACGAGGTAGCCCAGCAGCGGTACCGAGTCCCTTATTGAGTCGAGATGCGCCATGCAGGAGGGAGAGTAGGAGGGGACGCCCGCCATGAGTGACGCCCTTATGTAGACGTAGAATGCGAGGATGAGGAAGTAGTATAGGACAAATGCGGGCATGGAGCTTCCAAACAGGGCGAATACCCTCACAAAGAAGTCTATCGCGCTATCCTTCTTCGCTGCTGCGATTATCCCCAGAGGGATACCTATAGCAACCGTAAACAGCATCCCGAAAATTGCTAATTCAACTGTAACTGGGAACCTCTGCGCCACCTGCAGAACAACCGGGGTCCCTCTAACCGGATCTATGAGCGTGCCGCTCATCAGCTTCTGAACAAGAAAAGCGAACTGCTCGTACCAAGGTGCATCAAACCTGTACTCTTTTCTCAATCTGTCGAGCGTGGAAGGATCCATCAGTTTTTCTCCAACCCACGCTCTCACAGGGTCTGTCGGTATCACGTAGGCGATTAGGTAAGTAATTAGCAATGCACCTATAACACTGGGCAAGAAAGTCAGCAACCTCCTTACAAGATAACTGCCCAGTCCCATGCTGGTTCACCTGAAGAAAAAAGAAAAATAATTTTAAAAGTTTTAGGGTTTAAAGCCGTAGAGTTGCTGCCACAGGGTCGCGTTCCAGTAGTATGGGTTGTACTTTAGGAGGATGTAGCTGTCCTCCTTGTAGTCTGCGACGTAGTATGGTCCTGTCGAGACGGGCTTCGTGGAGAGGAGCTTAAAGGTTGCGTCCTCCTCGCCTACGCCGACGTACTTTGCCCACGCAGCCGGGTTCCTGCCGTTGTTCGAGTCAGCCAGAGCTGCCTGGTACTTGTCTCCCAGAGCGTACTGCATCGGGATTACTGAGCCAACACCCGTAACGAATATCTGGAGGATTGGGACGTATGGGTAGCGTAGCTTAAACTTCACTACACCGGCTGTTGGCCCGGTGTACTTGAAGAAGCTTAAAAGCTCACTCAAGCTGTGAATTTCCGCAGACTTGCCGAGGTAGAAGGTAACTAGCCCACTTGTCTTAGCAATGCTGTCTAGCTCGTCCTCGGTCAGTACGCTTGAAGCATTAACATCAATATAGCTGTCAATCATCCACTGGGGTCCGCCGGGCAGGTTTAGCCTAACAGCGCGCCACACGCTAAACAAGGCATCAACAGCTGTTACTGGGTAGGTCTTGTTGCTCCAGGGGTCATATGCTTTAACGTTGCCCCTCATAACGAAGTATAGGTCTGTCAGGTCCCTGCTGAACGCCCAAGCAGCACTAAGCTCAGGAATGGGCTCCGTATCCTCCTTCCACATTGTGACAAGCCTCCCATACACGTGCCAGAATATCTCCCAGCCAAAGCTCTCATAGGACTTAGCGGGGTCAAACGTGTCTGGCCACCCAATATCACCTATAACCATCGTCTCAGGGCTGTTCTTTATGCCGGCTACACCTGTATCAACGACGGGGGCCTTCGGATCCTCCCAGACTAGGTCATACCTGGCAAACGTTGCAAGCGGATAGTACATGTCGTGGACCCATGAGCCATAGTTCTCACCTGTCATTAACTGTCCTAGCATGAGTAGGGTTGCCTGCTTGTTAAAGTAGATCGTTGCTGCCTGAAGAACCGCCTCCCTAACCGTTGGGTCTACGATCCTCTGTGCAGCCTTGCACAGAGCGCTCAGAGCAACATCTTTCAGCCCCCCAGTACCCAGTGTAACCATGTTTACTGGCTCCTCCCAGTTGCTCTTTGTCTTATCCCAATCTACCTCGTACCCCACGGTTACTATCGGCTTGTTTGCCGGACCGGTATACTTTGCCCCCGTCCCTTTCTCCCCAGCAACAACTATGAACTTCTCTGTTTCAACGGTCATGTTTACGTTTGCGAGGTATTTTCCAACGTCGCCCGGAGCAACATTGCTGTTGACCTCTATGGACTTAAATTCTGCTCCACCCCAAACAAAAGGCATCAGGTAGTCGTCTGGGTCGAAGTAGTCAGGGATCCACCCCAAGAGCATGACCTGGTACTGGAAGTGGTCAACGAGGTCTAAATACTTGGGCCACGAGTAGGATTCGACCGTGACTCTGAACCCTAGCTGGCTCCAGGACTGCTGTAGGAGAGTGGATATCTGCTGCCGGGCAGTGTTCCCCTCGTTGAAGATTATTGTGATGACGTACTTGCTTGGGTCGAAACCCTTGGCCTTCAGCTGGGAAATTATTTGCTGCGCCTTAGACATATCATACTCATACTTGTTTATCCCGAACTCTGTGTAACCAGGCATCCCCCTTGGAATAATCGTGTATAGCCTGGTGTAGAGTCCGCCGAAAACTTGCTTCAATATGACGTCATAAGGTACAGCGTAAGCTAGAGCCTGTCTGACCTCTGGAATGTTGAAAGGCTCCTTCATGGGGTTAAGTCCAACGTATTGAATCGTGAGCTGAGGCTTGTCTGGTCTCCGCACAAGGTGCAGTGTGAAGTTGCCTACAGGGGTGTTGTTCACGTCAGGCCATCGGGCAGGAGTCACAACAGCAATATCGAAGACGCCAGTCTTGTACATGTTTATCCTCGTCCCCTCATCATTAACAATAATGTAGAGAATTTGCTTGTGGAAAGGCCTCGCCTGAACGGCTGGACCAGTTGGCGCCGGTCCTCTTAGGAGGAGTGCGAACGCTACTATTATTATGAGTATGACCGCTATAATGACACCATACAACGCGCTCTTGCTGATCCCTTTTTTCTTGGCCTCTTGCACAAGGATTCTAGACTCTACAGCTATTTAAATAGTACTCCTAGACAAACGACAAAAGGCTCTAAAAAATTCCTTAGAAAAATATTTAAAATTTAAAATTCTTTAATTTCTAATCTTTATTTCCTTTTCATATGTCAAGAAGTCTGTTACGAATGAATGTTCATACAGCAAATGCATAATTTTGTCTTAATAAGTTTAACTCGTTCTCTTTTATTGATTCTCAATAAGTAATTTTCGTGAACACGGATGTTAAATGCGAGGGATTTATCAAAGGGAAAAGGATCGCGAGCCCCGTCTCTGTGGATTTCAGAGGATCTTAATACCTTCGATTGCTCTCCGTTTTCCGCATATGAGAAGCTTACTATGGCTCGCGTCTTCCTGAGATCTTTCCCGGAAGAGAGTCGCAAGGTGATGCTTTTGAGAACTAGGAGGACTTTGCTACTTGTGCAGCGGGAGGATTTATCTTCGGGACAAGGCTCGAGCGCCTAAACTTTAACTATATGTGGCCCCTCTTTACCTTGTGTACTACATATTTGTGTCTGAGAAACTGCTGAACAAAGTCAGGGATCACAGAAAGGCGTGGTTCCCAGGCATTCTTTACCTGGGCAAGGGCGACTCAAGGCATGTCTACCTGTTTGACTGCGTTATATCCGGTAGGCTGAATGACAAGAGTCTGAGCCTCCTCCTTTCGAGGCGCCTAGGAGCAGAACACCTGAAATCGTCAGAAGTGCTCCCCTACAATTTCCCAGTCCTCTCAAGCGAACACTGTGCGGGGGACATTTTAAGTGACTTGCTGGAGTCAAGAAAAGGTCCCGCTGAGCCGCCTACGTCCCCGCTATTCGACCAGGCAGACTATTTCGCCGTTAGGCTTCTCGGTGTTAGGGGTGCGATGAGGAGGATGGAGGGATGCTTCAGGGAAGCTGTCCGGAGGCGGAGTGGCGTATCGCTGCTGCTTGAAGAGCTGTCTGCAAGAGAACTTTGCTACGCTGGAGTCGCCTACCAGCTGGTTACGTGTAAGGATTCAAAGGTCTTTTACGCAGTTGGAGAGAAGCTAGAGAGGGCAATGCTCCTCGAAAAGTACCTGGCTTCAAGTCAGCTGCTCACCGAGTTTTTCAAATGAGCTGTTATGGCTGCATTCCCAGGTGGTTTAGCGTATCCATGCTCATGTCCTCTTGGCGTCGAGGCTTTTAAGGTGCTCGATGTTCTCCCTTTCTGATGGGTCCGGCTCCTCTACTGAGAACCACTCGTCGAGTATCTCTTTCGCTACCTCCTCTGATAGCAGCCTTGCGCTAAGCGCCAGTACGTTGGCATCGTTCCAAAGCCTCGCGCCTCTAGCGTTCTTTGCATCTGTGCATAGCGCTGCTCTTATTCCCTTTACCTTGTTGGCCGCTATGCTTACACCTGTCCCCGTATAGCACATAACTATGCCTGTGTCAGCCTTACCAGATGCTACTAGCTGTGCGACTTCCTGCCCGACCCTTGGCCATGGATACGGCTTGCCTGTCAGCGCCGAGCCGACCAGGATTACTTCGTGCCCCCTCTTTTTCAGCTCCTGAATGATGAAGGCTACAATAGAGTAGTTGTCGTCGGAGCCAAAAGCTACCCTCATCACTTAGAAGTATAGCTTTCCCCATTTATAGCCTTTACTCTGAAGCTAATGACTACGTTTTCTAGCCGATTGTTTTCTCTACTATTCTTCCTCCAAGCTTCTTCGTGAGCTCGAATATCTTTGCCTCCACACTTGAAACTATTTCTCGCAGTCTCTCATTGGTTTTAGCCTCCGAGTAAATCCTAAGCTTTGGCTCTGTCCCGCTCCTCCTCACAAGCACCCAAGACTCGTCTGGGTACTCGTACCTAAAACCATCTATGTCTATAATCCTTGAAGGCTCGCCCAGCAGGCCTTTAAGCTCTTCTACCAGCTCTTGGTAAAGCTTGTCTCTTATCTCCATAGGTTCCAGGATATAGCTTCTCCTGTCCCACGGATAGTCTGGGATATTTTCTTCCTCAAGTATCCTTGAGAGAGGCTTCCCGGTTTCGACCATGCTCCTTAATATTATTGCTACCTGTAGCAGGCCATCGACCCAGGGTCCCCAGGAGGGGAGGATGAGCTTCCAAGGCTCGCATGCAACTGCAACATTGCCAAGCCCAAGCTCCTTTACGCGTTCATGGGTCTTTCCAAGAGCATATCTCTCCAGCCTCCCGCCATGCCTCTCTACGACCTCGTCTAGAGCCCTTCCAGTATCGATGCTCGCTATGACGATGCCAGACTTGTCCCTGAGCACCAAGTGCGCATAGTAGGCTAGTAGCCTGTCCAGCTTTATGTATCCACTCTTCGAGTCAAGAACCGCAAGCCTGTCTCCATCCCCGTCATGCGCCAGCACAAGTGAAGCATCTACAACGCTGGCAATCCTCGAGTACTGTTCAAGCACGTCTTTCCTAGGCTCAGGCAAACGGGCCGGGAAATGCCCGTCAGGGTTACAGTTCAGGGTAACGGGTCTCGCACCTAGCATCCGTGCTATTCGAGGCGAGACGTCAAAGGTAGCACCGTTCGCACAGTCGATAATTACTATGGGTCTCCAGGTTGTCCTTGACGGAGCAAACCTTTCTAAAAGCTGTGCAACGTATTCCTCGACGACTAAGCTGTCACGGGAAAACCTCCCGACTTCTTGCCAGGAAACAGGCCTAAAGCTTTCATCAAGTAAGAGCTCGATTTTCTCCTCGAGATCCCGCGTTGACTCAAAGCCGTCAGGCGTGTATAGCTTAAAGCCATTATATTCGGGAGGATTATGGCTAGCAGTTACACTTATGCCTAGGCTTTTCCTCCTAAACGCGGCGAAGCCTGCTATAGGTGTAGGGGCGAGCCCTACCTCGTACACGTCCATCCTGGTTGCCTGCATCCCGACTGCTAACGCATACATGACTAGCTGGCTCGTAGTTCTAGAATCGTAGACGATATGGCTCGTCCTAGAAACGCCTAGATTGCCCAAGACGAGCCCCACGCGGTAAAGCAAGATCGGGTCTAGCTCGTCGGGGAACCTTAGCCGGACACCGGCTGTCCCAAATATCCTCACAAGACATGAATAACCGGTGCCTGATTTTAGTCTTCCGGTCGAGCAACCCTGGACGACCAGCGCGCGCTAAAAAAGGGCGCTCTATCGATTTAACCTTTCACGGGCGAGGGAAGACTACGATTCTTTAGGGGAGAGGCTTTTGGGCCATACTCTTTTTATCCAGGCGACCTTGTCGAAGTCCTTATCCTCAGAGACTATTAGAGTTGCTCCTGCCTTCTCCATAGTGGCTATGTGAAAAGCATCAGAAGGCTTAAAGCCGTAATTGACTAGGTATTTTTCCGCCGCATAGAGATCCTCAGCGTCAAGGGGGACAATCTCAACAAAGGGTAACACTACACGCCTTAAGAACTCAAAAGTATCAGAGTAGGGTACGCCGTATCTCCGCGAGATATAAAGAGTCTCGTCCACCACAATCACGTTTAAGATAAGCTCCTCCTCGATCAGATTCCCCCAGAACTCTTCCAGTGGTTTTCTCCTCTCACCCCGCAACGTGTTTAAGTAGACAAGAAAGTTCGCATCAACGAAGGCTTTCATTGTACTCATCCTCCATAGACAGTTTAGCAAGCTCTCCTGGCAACGGCTCCCTAGCCCCCAGTGCTCGCAACTTCTCTTCGTGTTGCTTTAGATACTCAAATACCTCTTCCAGCGAAGGCCTGCCTCTGAGCAGTATCCCATCTGGTCTAAGCTCAATGGTTACAAAGCCACCCTCCTTGATGCCGTACCTTTCTCTAATTATCTTCGGGATCAGCACCTGTCCTTTCGGCCCAACTTTTATCCTCAGTTCTACCATGTGTTTTCAAAAGTAATATCAAAGTATAACCTTTATGTTTTTCTCTTTTTATTTTTGCTTTAACGCTTCATAGGTGAAAAGATACATAAAAATAGAAAGTCTAAAATAAACGGTTTAAAAACAGCCCGTGCTAAATCTAAGAGAGTAGTTATTGAGCAACCGGGGGGTGCTATCAGGCCAGTAATCGCCTTCGTGAAGACAGACTTCCCACAGCCCGTCTCTCCAACCAGGGCTACTGTTTCCCCTTCGAATACATCTAGGTAAGCCTGCGAAACAGCATGTACAACACCGGCATACGTGTAGAACCTCACTGCACGCTACGTCGAGAGAGTGTTCTACCACCTACACGAGCCAGGAGAGTGGAGGTGACAACACCCTCACTAGAAGAAAAGCCCAGAAAAAAGGTTTATTTATTAAGATTATTTGGTGGCCTTTTTCCCTCCTAGCGCGCGCTTTAACACGGTTAAAAGTTTTCTCATAGAGCTTCCAAGCAAAAACTCAGGCTAACAGTTCGAGAACGCAAGTTAATGAAAACCTTTTTTATACTTTTTGGAGTAGTTAAGGTGAAGAGCATGAGTGAGAAAGTGAAAACGAGCCTGCTGATCAATCGAGCTCTATGGGAGGAGTTTAAGCTCAAAGTGGGAGGCCGTGTTGGGCTGAGAGCTTTGAGCAGAGCTGTGGAGGAAACTGTTAGCGAGATTACCTGCCATAACCTGGCTACGAGGATTATTTCCGTTTGAAAAATGAGGACTGGACTTTTGCCATATGTCAACTTCAACCATTTTCCCTAATGGCAGATAACATTTTTTATGCTGAGAATAACAAAAGTATTGAGAATTATGGACGTGAAACTAGTGAAGAAGGGCCTAGAGGAACTAGTTAAAAGTATTGATTTGGAGCTAGCAAAAATTGAGACAAGATTAGAGGGCATGGCCGAAAAATTTGGACTAAGCTCTTGGAAGGAACTAGAAGATTTTTTCAAGGAAGGCAAAGACCTCCCAGAGGTAGATCTTGCATGGGCTGAATATCTCTACTTGAAGAATAGACGTGAAAATCTCCTAAAGGAAAGAGAAGAGGTATTAAAGCTATTATCGTAGCTTGAGGTTTAAAATGGCTAGATTAGACGAAATTCTTGGCTTTATAAAAGAATATCTTTCAGAGTTCAAGCCAATTATTATTGTCTCAGAGCACTCTTTAGAGGAAGAAAGAGAATATATAAATCTCAGTATTATTATTGAGCAACTGAGGGTGCTTATAATAATTAGAGAATACTTGGTCAGAGGAAATGTAATAGCATACGGCTATTACTTTAGGACGAGAACCCATGAAGAATGGTGGGATAACAGACCACACCACCCAGAAATATCTACGTACCCCCACCATAAACATATAAGCGGAAAAATCGAGCCTCTAAAAACACCGTCTTTGGAGTCCTTTCTAGAACACATAAAAAAGTTTCTGGAGCACTTCTTAAGTTTGTAAACTTAAAGGAGGCCATCTAGGGGACTATATGGTGTTCTCTGCATCTAGCCTCGTATGTTTCTGAGCCACCCACGAGGACTCTTGGGCTGTCTCTTGGTGCAGGCTTGCCGTTTATGAGCCTCTGGGTCCTCGTCGCGGGCTTTCCGCAGACCTTGCATACAGCTGTCAGGCTTACGACCTTGTCTGCGTAGGCTAGGAGCCTCATCGTCGTTTCGAATGGCTCACCCTTGAAGTCTAGGTTGAGCGCAGAAACTACTACCATTTTCTCAGCGGCTAGCTTGTTGAGCTCGTCTGCAAGTATCGGTGGGAAGAACTGCCCCTCATCTATGCCTATAACGTCGTAGTTTGCGCTTTCACTAGTGATCCTTCTTACCCCTTCTTCGTCCGGAGGGACGACCACGGCGTTTATCTTTAGCCCGTTGTGCGAGGTTACGCTTGCCGGATGGTACCTGGTGTCGATGCTCGGCTTATATATCACGACTCTCCTGCCGGCTATCATCTGCCTCTCGATGCGCCTGATTAGCTCGGTCGTCTTCCCTGAGAACATTGGGCCAGTAACTACGACCAGCATCAAAGTCAAGACTCTACGGGAAGATATATTTCAATCCTTTAAGAATAAGGTATCTTCAGCCTTTGACTCCTCTCCCCCCTCAGTATATCTCTAGGTTTAAACCCAGGAGGCTTGCCAGGATGGATAGTTCCTGCAGGTGATCACCGAGAATCAGTGCGTAGTGGTTTCCAATGCTTTTCTCCAAAATTATTTTCGGCTGTGAAATTTTGACTCTTACTTGGGTCCTGCAGTGCCTCTCGCTCCAAGGAGCATCAACTATCGTCCCAGCGAATATTCTTATCGTATCTAGTCCTGGATTTACCCTGAAAATGGTGACTTTTTCTCCAGCTGGGTAGTCTACCCTTATTCCCACCCCTCTGCCGCTCTCGAAATGCGTCATCAGGGAGTATGTTGAGGTTAACGGCGCTGTGCAGTGTGTAAAGAGAACACTATCTTCCCGTATGATAGCTGGGTTGGCCATAAAGGCAGGTTGCCCCGTAGCCCACTCCCCGAGAAGCATTGAGACTAGTAGGGGGACATCCCCTTCACAAGCTGCTGGAAAACCGTTCGTATTGAGCAATGAGAGGGCGAGGCATGCGGTAGTGTCAAGTTCCTTTATTATGTCGAAGCACTTTACAGTTAGACCGTCCAGACGCCTTTCCTCTACGATTTTCATGAGGGCGAGGTAGAGCCGGTAGGCTTTCTCTAACTCCGCCCCGGGTATCCTTACTTCTAGTGCTCTTGCTACGAGCTCTTTGGGAACCGCTACGTTTCTAGTAGAGTTGAATACTTTTACGAGTTCCTCTAGTGAAATCTCCACGAGCTCGGCGCCTACTCTTTCACGCAGGGTTAAGGGATCAACCCTGCTGTAGACTAGCCATGGACTTACTTCTCCAACCAGGCCGAGCCTTGCACTCTTAAGCCTTCCGAGAGTTTTTTCAAGGAGTTCAAGTCTCTGCAGGATGCTTCTCACATGCTCTGACCCCTGCAGCTTCTCAACGAAGAAGTTTCTACCACTTGCTCTCAGGTAGCCCGCCGCCTCAATTACTGCTGGCAAGCTGTTGTATTCCTCGATGTACAGCAAGTAGATGATCCTGGACTTCTCCGCGAGCGAGGTTATCGTTTCCTCGGTCCCGCCGGTTGCGACGAGGACGACTCTGGATAGACAGCTGGAAGCTTTCTCGGCTGAAGTCAGAACACCCTCATAGGCAACTCCCCTTAAATCCCTCAACACTGGTGACAGGTACTCCGCCTCCATCCTGAGGCCTTGCTCCACGCCGAGCGTAGAAACCGCAATGCTTAGGCACGGCGCCATGTGAAAAACTGTCCTCGGGCAGTTAATTAAGTTTGTTTCAGGGTAAGGGGTGGGATTTCAGCTTCCAGGTGCGGTTAAGTTTATGTGTTAATTGAGCAACGTCCACCATTGATAGGGATGGATAGGGTTATACAGATCTACGCTATGGTTAGCTTGGAGGATGCCGTCTCCGTTGCGGAGCTGGGGGCAAACCACGTCGGCATGATGGTTTCTGAGGAAGGCTTGCCCTACTCTGTTAATGCTGAACTTGGGAGAAAAATCTGCAGAGCCATCAGGGGACGTGCCAGGTGCGTAATGCTGCCGCTCACGCATGAAGCACGGGAGATCGTTGATCTCGCGCTAAAAGTTGAGGCGGATGTTGTGCAGATTGCAAGCTATGAGGAGTATCTCCCCTACGAGATATACGCGGAGCTGTTCGACGAGCTGCGGAGACACGGCTTATCCGTCATCAAGGTAATTCCGGTGGGCTATGGCAATGAGCTGGAAGCCTCTAGGCGCTACTCCTCACTATGCGACTATTTGATGCTGGATACGCACGGCGAGCCTCCAAGCCCGCTGCTTAGAGGGTTCATAGGTGGGACTGGGAGAGTGCATGACTGGAGTATTAGCAGGCTTATAGCAGGAGAGTCGCCCAAGCCCGTTATTCTTGCGGGCGGCTTAAACCCCAGCAACGTCTCTGAAGCCATTAGAACTGTTAGGCCTCAAGGTGTAGATGCTGCAACATCGCTGGACATACCTGGCTCAGGCGG
>JAJHRM010000234.1 GCA_020832965.1 Thermofilum sp.
GAGACTCCTTCGGGCAAACCCTGGAGATACTCCGCGAGAAAGTCCTGAAGGATGCTATCGAAATCGTAAGCAAAGCCCCAGGGATCAGTGAAGCTGTGAGCTCCGTGGTTAAGTCGTTCACGGAGGCTGCTCTCAGCGGGATCCCTGTGATGGAGTTCGGGCATTATGACTCGCTGATCGACCACGTCAGAAGCCTTTTGATAGAGCTCCTCTCCAAGAGAATGTTTAGAAAGCCCGCGCAGACCTCTGGGCAGCACAAGAGCGGGAACGTTGAAGAAGTGATCGAGAAGATAGCGGACAAGCTAGTACGCGGCTACAGGTACCACGGCAAGGTGATACATCTAAAAGAGGCGGAGGACTTAGGGTTGAAAATACACAAGCTCTCGGCTAGAGAAAGAGAGTTGGTTAACAGCCTTTACATGAAGATCCGCGAGCTCTTCAACACCATCGCCGAGATAGTTTTCCCCGTAGAAATCGTGATGGGGCGTGCCCCATCAGTAACTACGTACCAACTGGGGCATGGCCTCATATACGCTCCCCGGCTCGAGGCGTGACGCGCGGTGCAAGCTGCGCGAGAGCCGCTGAAAACCCCAACGTCAAAACCTACAGCGTGCCAGCGCGCTTAAAGGAACTCTTCCTCGTCTAGCGCCCGAACTCTCAGGGATTACATGGCTGGAACGCTGCGCGCTGCTGAGCGCACCTTGCTTTTTCGCAGCTAACAGGCTTCACAAGTTCACCAGATAGTGGTAATATACGCATGCATGCGCTACCGAAAACCATATTACAAAGCCTTCACTGAGTATAGCTGATGAAAATCGGAATAAAATGGATTAACGAAAATTCCCCCAGAGCCTTTGAGGAATGGGAACCCCCTCTCGGTAAATCCTTCTTTGAGCCCATCGCAGAGCCTAAGGCGGGAGAGGAATCTAGGGAAACTAAGTTTGAAAAATTTAAGAAAAGCATACTAGAGAGGGCTAGACCCTGGATAAGGGACGACTATGTGCGAGCCGCGAGAGAAAAGGAAAAAGAAAGGGGAAAGGAAATTATAATTATCGATCCTCTAGCCTACTATATTCCATATCATCATGATGATGAAAACTGGGGAATATACTTCAGAGTTGATAAAATTATATTAGATTTCAAAGATTTCATAACTTTTATATCTAGAATATCTAGAATTATTACAATTGACATCGAAGATGCATGGAGCATATACATAATGGTTATTTTCTGGCATGAATTGACACATCACGTCTTAGAGGATATTATTACTGTTATTGAAACGATAAAGCGTGGGCGACTATATCCTATTTTTAAGAGGGACGAAGAGGAAAGGTTTTCCGAGTATACAGCATTCAGCACCGCATACGAGTACATTTACATTCCCATTCCCATTGGATACACAATACCTCTGCTGGATCCTGAGTATCTAGTGCACGTGCGCGGCGTAGGAGAAAAAAAGATATTATTAAGTGCTCTCTACTACCACTGGGGAAGGGACGACCCAGCTTCACCTTACCACCCAGTCGTTGAGCAGGCGATCCCCCGCATCGTGGACGGGCTGTGGAAAACCTTCTGGGAGGCGCACTCCAGGCTAGGAGAGCTAGGTATGGCAGACGGCATGGGAAGCCGTATCTACTGCACTACTCTCTGACTCACCTAGGTAGTAAAAACGCCTTTTTAGCACGCGTTGCTCTTCGTCCGGAATACTACCACATGTGGATGCACGCAGCTGGTGTTTAAAAGCCAGCACAAGAGACTATGAGTCACCGCGCTGGCTGCTGAGTCCGAGACGAGGTTCGGCGTCATGTCTGCAGACTCGCCTTTCTTAGCTTCCTCTTCCCAGGCTAGCCCGGTATCGCTCTCTCTGCCTCCTCGTACGCCTCCTTGATGAGCCAGGCGAGGATATGGCCGAGCTCGCTGAGCTCGGGGTCTTTGCTGCGCAGCAGCTCCTTTGCCTTGTCGACAACCTCGACTACTTTCTGCAAGCTCTTCGACCTGATCCACTCGAGGTGGTTCAAGCTCTCCCTGCTAAGAGTCTCGGCCGGGTTCGACTCGTCGCCTCCAACCTCCTGTGTGATCCACCCGGTGTAGCAGACGATGCACTCTTCGTCGAAGTATACAACTCCGGGGATATAGGGATCGGGGATGACTACCTCCTTGCCGCGGAACCTCACCTTGTAGTGGCTGATGTTCCACTCGCCCTCGCCCCGTCCCTCCTCTTCAAGCCTGTCCAAGGTCTCCTCCAGCACCCTCCTGAAGGCTGAGAGGAGGTAAAGCCTCCTGGCGAGCTTTACATCACCGTGGCGTATGCACCCTAACCCGGAGAGCTCCACGTGTTTCCTGCCCGCGGAAGCATCACGTGAAAAACCCGCCCTGAAATGCCCAAAAATGTAGGGCCTCCCGTTGATCTCAAACTCCGCCAGGATGACCCGTCTGCACTTCGGGTCGTGCGCGTGGTACATGCTCCTCGCGAAGACCCTCTTCATCTCAACTCGGAGGCCGAACTCCTCGCTTATGCCCTCCCCCGCCCCTAGGGCTGAGAGAGCCGCGTTGAACGCCGTGGGCAGGAGTCTCAAGGTCGGGGGCGCCCGCCAGTTGAAAGGCAGGCACTCCTTCTGTGAGAACTTCACCTCATAGCTATGGGAGCTCGCGAGCACCTTGACCCCTGCCACGATGTGCTCACTCAGCGGGCCGGAGCTGCTCACGAACTTGTCGAAGACCTCTACGTACACCGTCCTGTGGGGGTACGCGCCACGCCGGAGCCCCTCCTTCACACGCGCAATAACTACAACGCCGAGCTTGTTGTCCTTCAAGTCAACCCAGCGCCCCTCCTTCTTTGATGCCCTCCTAATGGCCTTACGTACGAGGCTGACCATGCGAGTCTTCGCTTTGGCACCGACGGACATCGATGAAAAAGAGCGCAGAGTCCCAGTATAAATGTGCGTGCCACCTATGCTGGAGAGAAGGAAAGCGCGCGTACGGCTGCGATGAAAGGTTTAAGGAGAGAGTGCGCTCCTGCCTTAGGAGGCGGCAACTGCGCGGAAGCGCTTAAGGGAGGAGCTCGAGGACCTGCTCATGCAAATAGACAACCTTAAGGAGTGAGACGGGAATGTACCGTTACTTTTAAAAGCGCTCCCACCGGTTTCCAGGGAGACCCGCGAAGCCAAGCCTGCTCTCTGCTCTATGCGTAGGGAGTGCATGTTGTACTTAGCGCGCGAGAAATTAGATTTAAGCTCGTACTCGTAATAGTTGTAAAAAGTGACGAATTTTTCCAGATGATCTATTAATGATATATTTGAAATCGTCCTCAGGTAACTCACTGATAAGTAAAGATAGTAACTTTAGTTTATTAGATGTGACCTGGTCAGATTTAGCCTCTAAGCTAGCTAGTAGTAGAGAAAGATCATTCAAGATCTTGTCTAGTATTTTATATAAGTCTTCCGGATCATTATTCCTAAAATCTTGTAAAATCACCGAGAGAGTAGTAATAAAATTAAAATAGTTAGGTATCATGCTTGATGAATATGCATTTAAGAGAGAATCATAGACAAAATCGAAGTCAGACAACGCGCTTTCCGTAGGTTCTGGCTCTCTGAATACTATGTTGACAGTAAGCTGATATCCACAATTATTACATTTACATATGAACTGATCACCTCCTATTGGGTACTTGGAAGTCTTAGGTGGTAGAACGCTCTGAGTAACTATTTCCAGTGCCTGGCTGCCGCACTGAGGACATTTTAAAGATGATACTATCAGCTGCTCTTTAGCGACTAGCAAACTCGAAGGGAACCAGTAAACAGGTGTACTGATCGTAATGGTTTTAGCCCCTTCCACATCAGAAAACATTGCATATAAGGTTTTTATGCTTTGCGTGCGTAAGGCTGTAAAAAAGCGCTTTGCAGCCGTGAGTTTTCGACACCTGGCCCCCATCACAGGACAAACTTCTCCTGGCGTGGCACCGGTGGCATGCGCCCTAGTGCCTCAAGATACCTCAAGCCTCACCACTGCTAAGAAGCGTGAGCTATCCGGTGGCAAGGCGTCCGTGGTCGCCGCAACCGTCTTATACGCGACCGTCCATAGCAGCTGCCTTGTCGCCTCGTCCTGGAGGTCGGTGAGCTTCCAGTCGCTGAGAATAACCGCCACGTCGAAGTACGTCTGCCTAAGCGCCTCCAGCAGGGGGCGAATACTCTTCTCAGCAACGTCTCTCCTGCCACGTCGGACGGCCTCTAGCACCTCAGTATCCCTATACACCCTAAGTGGTTTAATGTCATCGGAGGGCCAAATCACGAGGATAGGCTGCCCCCCGTGCGCCTGGACAACCTTGAAGAGCCTTCTCGCGG
>JAJHRM010000235.1 GCA_020832965.1 Thermofilum sp.
CTCTCAGGGCTCTGGGAGGCCTGCCTGGTCCCGGGGGACGAGCTGAGGACGGGCGCCAGGGGCGCCGGGATGGCCCTGGCGAGGGGGGTGAGGGCGCGCGTCTGCCTGAGCGAGGAGCCGGGGATCAGGACCATCATGAACGGCGTGGAGGGGGACTTCGCGGTCGCGAGGACGGCGGCCAGCCTGCTGCTGGAGAGGGCTGGGCGGAGGGCGGGCCTCGTCGTGGAGCAGTGGGTCGAGGTACCGGTGGGAGGGGGGCTCGGCACGAGCGGTGCGAGCGCTCTAGCGGTGGCGCTAGCCACAGCGGCGGCGCTCGGCCTGAGGGTCTCGTACAGGGAGGTGGCCCGGGTGGCCCACGTGACGGACGTGAGGTGCGGCACGGGGCTGGGCACCGTGTCGGGCCTGGCCGTGGGGGGCGCGGTGATCGTGGAGGAGCCAGGCGCCCCCGGCTATGACTCCGTGGACAGGATGCTCCTCGACCCCGGGCTGAGGGTGGTCGTGGGCTTCTTCGGCCCCATAGTGAAGTCCCAGGTCCTCCGCTCCGACGGCCTCTCAAGGGTGAACGCGCTGGGCCGCAGGGCGCTAGAGGAGCTGAAGCGCGAGCCCACCGTGGAGAAGTTCCTGGAGGTCTCGAGGAGGTTCACCCTGGAGGCCGGGCTGGCCACGGGGAACGTCCTCAGGGCCTTCGAAGAGCTCTCCAAGCTCCCGGTGGTGGGCTTCTCGCAGGCCCAGGTCGGGGACACTGTCTTCGCCGTGGCAGACCCCGACGTGGCACTGGAAGCTGCACAGCTGCTGAAGAACCTCGGCGCGAAGACGCTGGTAACAGAGGTCTCCTGGGAGCCCGCGCGGCTTCTCTAGCGCGCTGTGTGCGCCACTGCGCGCTCGTGCTCTCTCTAGCAAAACAAGGAAGATTGCCCTGCCATGTATGTCTGAGTTTTATGCGATTCATGCACCGACAGCACCAAAAATGGATGGATAGGAGCTGCGCGGGCAAGGCGCGCAGGAAGATTACCGAGAAGCTGAGGTATCCACATGCCTCCCACCCCTGATCGCTCCAAAGTATGCTGGCTAATCCCGAAGCCTATCTCGCTCGCCGCTATGAGCCACAGCAAGTAAATTTTTTAAAGATGTTTAGTACCTAATTGGATCACCGGGGACAACCTTGAGTAGCAGAAAAATGTTTGGATTGATAATACTGGTCATTATTACAGCATCGCTCATAGCACCTACAACCCTGCACGTGCACGCACAGGAGCCTGCCACAGTTGATGGTGTGGGCTTCGACTGGCCCTATCCATCCTGCCACGCACTCGACCCAGCCGGAGATCTACTGGACTCCACGCCGGATTGGTCCACTAGTAGAGACTTGCTGGCGTGGTACTACCTGGTGGGCTCCAGCCAAGTGTTTATAAGACTAGACTTCCTGGACCTGGCTTACGGTGCTGAAACGGCTAGTTATGGTAGTGTGAATGACGCATTGAACATATACATTATGATAGGTTGGAGTAATGCGCCTGGCTACCAGGAATGGGTACCCGATTACGTTAAGTATAACGGGTACGGGGTTCACCTACCAGACTATCACTGGGTTCTTGCAATCGCGATATATGATTCGACACGTTATACTGTTTACGACTATAACTGGAATAAAGTGCTCGTGAACACTGGTCTACAAGTAGCATTCAACAGCCAGTGGGACTTTGTCGAGATAGCTATTCCGACAAGTATACTCTCCAAATACGGCTGGACCACGACCACGAGGATTTGGGCTAAAATAGCTACCACACTAGTCTACAACGGGGAAAGTAGGCTGGCCGATATAATGCCGAACAGCATCTACCAGGGGAGTGGACAATACGAGTGGAGTGGAGCTGTTTTCAGCGATACATACTGCGGCACGGCCAAGGTAATATTTGTCCACCACGGGAACCAGCATTTAACCGACAACAGGGCCTTGAACAACCCTAATAGCATCAACAGCTACGGGTATATCCTATACGTCCACGATTATTTGACAAACAAGACGGGTAGAAAAATACCCGTCACGATACACATGAGCGGTACTTTAATGGCAAGCTTCTTATGGTGGGACATCGGCTTCATAAATTACATTAGAAGTCTCGTATCCAGAGGCGTGGCAGTACCGATAGGAGGCGTCTGGGCTGAGCATATAACAGCCTACTTTTACGACAACTTTAACGACCCCTCAGCAAACTTCACAAAGTGGTACGTCCAGCAGGTCTTCGGCTACACGCCTATCACAGCTTGGGTTCCCGAAAGGACGTGGGATGATGAGAGAACGGGTATAGCTTTCACCCTCAGCAAACACTACAAAGCTGTTATACTCGACGGGAACACTCACCACGACGACTGGAGCCCGGGCACCAACGTTTACAAACCCCACAAGTACGACACGAGTAAAACAGCCGGTAGAACACTCTATGTGCTTTTCATAGATTGGGACACACAGCAAAAGCTATTCTCGAACACAGACAATGGCTTAAACATAGATTTGAGGAAGAAGTATATTTGGGCTGCTACAAACAGTGACCAGCAGATGATCTTCGTTTACGCAGACGACTGGGAGAAGGCGGCTGGGATAGCAGGCTGGGACCCAAACAACCCAGTCTACTACAATAAGAGCCTGACGTGGATCGCGATGCACCCGTGGATACAAGTGGTGACAACAGACGATGTCGTCAACTGGCTTGAAAAGGGCTACTGGACCCCTGTCACAGGCTACTACTGCGGCTACGACACATACTACTACTTGAAGACCTGGGTTCAGAACTACCCGTACGACTACAGGAGAGCCTACGATGGATGGTATTGGGGTACTCCAAGCGAGAAGAGCTTCGCATGGTATGGGAGCGGGCAGACGTCCCCGAACTATGTTCTACCCGATACTACGATGCCCTTCGGCGATGTATTCGGCAAAACCAGCTTCCAGGGCTCCCCCAACAACACGGTGATATACAGGTTGCTTGCACCGGGAGGAATCCTCGACTCGACGCCTAAGAACGAACTGTGGTGGATGGCAGTGGTGGTTGCAAACGCGATGCTCTACGAGACCGCCTGGCATGAGGAGTCGGATTGGGATAGAGACGGTTTACAGGACTGCCCGGGCTGGGGTTTAAACCAGTGGAATCACCTGAGGCTGGTCAATGTGTTGCTCATAGCCGCTAAATGGCTTGACTCGGTTAGGAAAGGATTAGTCACAAGAGCCAATTACATGGTAGGCGACTTCGACTGGGATGGGAGGAACGAGGTTATCATCTACAACCCCTACGTATTCGTATTCATCGATGACAAAGGCGGTGCCGCACCATACGTCTTCATGTACAACAAGACGAGCAACAAGGTGTTCATGGGTATTGGTGCCCCCGCAGTCTACTGGGGGACATGGTACGACATGTGGTATGGTGACAGCCAGGTAGGCTTGTTCGCGGACGACTACTTCGCTGCTACAGGCAAAAACTACTATAACACAAGGTACACTATAGCCTACGCGCTCTATGACTCAACCTACGGGAGAGTGGAAGTGAGGTTAAACGCCCCGGATCTCGACGGAGACGGTTACCCTGACTTCTACAAGGCCTATGTACTCTATAACACGGCCAACTACATATACGTGGGCTACCGGGGTGTCAGGAAGAGTGGTACACTGTACTCTGCCGTAGGGTTCTCAGTGGACTTCTTCAGCAACCTCCTCTACGGGAACTCGCTTGCCCAGATAAACTCGCCTACATCAACAAACAGCTTCGGCTACAGGAACACTAGGACTAGGGCTTACGTCTACGTGACCCCTGTGACAGGTATGTCGTGGACTGGCACACAAGACCTCGTGAAGTATACAATGCAATACAGGGCTAAAATATCGGTTTCAGTTAGCACGACTGCATGGGCTTATGCTAAAGTGGTTCTCGGGTATAATTAAGAAAAAATTTTTATTTTTTTAAAAGTTCTATTTTTCCTTTTTAAACATTCTTGAACCTGTCTCCAAGTAATTTAAGACTACTGGACTTATGAGAGCATGCCAATACGCGGGGTACTATGATGACAGGAGGACATATATTAGAGTTCTCTAGACGGGGTTCAAGGTAGACGCGCTAGTCCTAGCTAGTGGTGCTTAAGTCTTTGCGCCAGTCGACTCGCGGAACTTTACTCTGACCGCCACGCTGGGTTTATGAGTGTGTCTTGGTAAGGTGCGGGGGCGGTGCGGCATGTCGCAGTCTCCCAGGCTTGTGAGGGCTCACGTGTTCGTCTCGGGCCTCGTGCAGGGCGTCTTCTTCAGGGCCTCGATGAGGGAGGTTGCGCAGCGCTACGGGGTCACCGGCTG
>JAJHRM010000018.1 GCA_020832965.1 Thermofilum sp.
CGCCGAGTTCACGGCGACGCCTGCCGTGGCTGCTCTTTCAATTCTTTCTGAGTTGCACCCTTTCCAGCTCCTCGACCGCGTCCACGGGGTGGCTCAGGGCGACTTTCAATTCTTTCTGAGTTGCACCAAGCGTGAAAACCGGTTCGAAAGGGGAGCGGGACCTATCCTAACTTTCAATTCTTTCTGAGTTGCACCTGGCTCTCTCAGCCCTGAAATAGTTGAACAGCTCGGCAACGCTTTCAATTCTTTCTGAGTTGCACCACTGGCTGCGGAGCACGTTCACGACGCGCTGCAGCTCCTCGTCTTTCAATTCTTTCTGAGTTGCACCCTTGAAGCGCGAGATGTACTGGAGTACCGCGATGTCCCTCTTTCAATTCTTTCTGAGTTGCACCCTGGCAGAAGGTTCTCTCAGAGGAAGCCATCGACACCAACACGCTTTCAATTCTTTCTGAGTTGCACCTTTAGGAACCTGTGGGTAGGGTCTCCCAACGAGTAGTAGCTTT
This sequence comes from Thermofilum sp., assembly GCA_020832965.1. Next base: position 504 of record JAJHRM010000018.1, read on the forward strand.
CAATTCTTTCTGAGTTGCACCCGAACTCTATCTCCTCATTGTTGCTTATATGTTTTTTGCTTTCCCGTCAGAAGCCTGCAAAACTGCCCCGCACCCCAAACCCGCAGATTGGAAGCTTCTGAACCTTCCCGTGCGGGAACGCTCCCGCAATTCCCGCTTGAAGCCGGGAATTCCTCCTCAAAATCTCTTTCCAAAATAGCTTCCCGACGAGAAGCTTCATAAAAAACTTTTAGCATTCTCGCTGGGAAATTTTGACAAACTTTTGGAGGAATGCTCGCTTTGGCGCATTAGGGCTTCCTGGAGGCTGAGACGTACCTGCGGAACGGTTGCCGGCTAACCGGCGTTGTATTTTAACTCTCTGCGCCTATTTTTAGCGCCTCAATCAAGGGAGATCCCTACGCTTTGCAGCTATGGGCTAGCTTGTTCCCGGCGCTCTAGAGGAGCACTGTGTGGGGTAACTACTTATATGGCTTGTTTATCTTAGGAAGATGTGGCTGTGCGGGTAAGTTTGAAGACTGGTGCTGTCCAGTTGCTGCTGTTGGCGAGAGCAAGAGTTAACCCACTGACCCTACCGGCATTCGACGACATCTAGCCTCGCCTCCTCCGTTGGCGCGCGAGCGCGCTGTATTTTTCCTCGCGATAGGCGGTGAGGGAGGTTTTTAGCACATACATTCAGGTGAACAATTTCTCCGCTGACTCCTGAGCTCTGCGCGCGCTTCATCACCCCGGGAGACAACTGAGAAAGAATTGAGGGGTTTCTCTATGTGCGCTATCCGTCTCGCAGCACTGTACACGTTGCGGGCTTCCCGAATTGTTGAATATAAAAGCGCTCGTTAGCACGCTTAGCTGGCTTACCTAGACGACCAAGAGCGTGCGGCGCCAAAAGCTTTTTAAATAACCACAGACCGTGATACCGAAGCTATGCTGAGGAGTCTCTGGGCGAGGAACTTTCTGAGCTTGCGCGATGTGCAGATCGAGCTGGGGAGGCTCAACGTCCTTGTTGGTCGAAATGCGAGCGGAAAGAGCAACGTCGCTAGAGCCCTTGCGCTGCTCGCCGCTGATGCTCAGGGAGGACCCGTGCTTGAGGGTTACGAGGAGGCGTGGCACCTCATATTTGGCTTCGATAGAGCAGGTCGGGCGGAGGTAGGGCTGGAGGCGGATTTGCCTGGGGGCGAGCGCGCCAGCTTTGCGGTAAGGCTTGGCGCTAGGAGCTATGAGGAGGAGGCTTGGCTGAAGGATGTGCAGCTGCTCTACCACGAGGGCTCCAGGCCGGCGTTCAAGTACTTGGACGTGAACGGTGACGTGAAGGAGGGGGCTGTTTCCGGGGAACTGGATTACTATAAAGCTGGTTACGTACGCAGGAGCGCTCTCTCCGAAATTCCCGAGGACGCACATCCAGCTCTCGCTGAGCTCGCAAGCCTGCTTAGGGGCATAGTGATTCTCTCCCCGTCGCCTAGCAGGGTGAGGAGGCCGGCTCTGCTTAGCGCTGAGAGCATGGGGTACGAGGGTGAGGGCTTGGCAACTCTTCTCTTGCGCATGTACCTGGAGGAGAGGGAGAAGTTCGAAATTATTGAAGAAGTAGTCAGTAGCCTTATAGAGGGCGTTCAAGGGATAGTTCCCGGGATAGTAGCTGAGGGCGGCGAGTATCACGTCAAGCTACTAGTTGAAGAGAGGGAGCTCGGCCGCGTACCCCTGAGCAACGTGTCCGACGGGACCCTCAGAATGATTGCCTTGGTTACTGCGCTCTACGGCGGCGCCCGCGTTGTCGTGCTAGAGGAGCCGGAGAGCTGCGTGCACCCGAGCCTCCTTGAGGCGCTCGTGGACGCGATGAGGGATGCACCAGCCCAAGTTATCGCCACAACGCACTCCCCCTACCTTCTTGACCACGTCAAGCCAGAGGAAGTTTACGTTGTAGGCAGGGTAGGCCTCGAGACTAAGGTAAGGAAACTCTCCGAGACAGAGGAAGTGAAGCTCGTGAAGAGGTTCCTAGAGGAGGGGGGGACCATGGGTGAAGCTTGGTACAGTGGCCTGTTAGGCGAAGCTACGTGATATACGTCGTTGTGGAGGGTCCTAGCGATGAGGGTTTCATAGAAGGCATTGCGAAAAGAATAGGCGTAACAGAAATTAAGGTACACCGCATGCGGGGCAATAGACTGGATAAGCTGAGAAGACTTGTTAATGCACTGTACACAGAGGGAAAGGTTATCGTCCTAAAGGATGAGCATTGGAATCCGAGTCTCGTGGACTCCGTAGAGCGTGGGCTTGGGGGACTCGCGAAAGTGATACGTGTCAAGTGCTCGATAGAATCTTGGATCTTGATAGGGTTGTGCGCTGAGCAGTCAGAGAGGTGCGATGACCCGGTAAAGAGGTTAAAGGAGTATTTGGGGACTAAGGACAGGGTCAAAAGTGAAGTAGTTTATAAGGGGTTGGCAGAGAAGATCGATATTGAGAAGCTTAAAAAGCACTCAATGGGTTTTCGAGAGTTCTTAGAGGCTATTTCATCCTAATTGCCTGCCGCCAGGTGCAAAACGGCCGTAGCCCAGCGAGGTCTTGGCACCAATACCTCTCGAGAGAGCCTGGCCAATGAGTCCCTTAAGCTCCTCGAGGCTGGGCTTCCCCTTGTACGAGAGGAGCCACCGCCTCGTGGCGCAGACTACGATCCTGAACGCGACTCCCCTCGATACAACGGGGAAGCGTAGAGGCGTGGGGCTACTCTCAGGCTCGCTTATCCTCCCTTCAACCTCGCGGTAGTGGGGGTTGATGAGGTCCACGCTCAGTAGGTTGCCCCCGAGCACCTCCACGGGGTATGCGTCCAGGAAGACGATGGGGGATGCGTATTGCTCACCCTGTTGCGCGATCGAGCCAGGCTGGACCGTTGACTCCTGCGGTTTGCCCACGAGTAGCTTGTACCACTCGCTTCTCCTTAAGTACGCTAGCGAGGCGACAGCCCCCTTCAGCGAGGAGCCTGGTATGAAGGGCAGGTTCATGTAGGGGTCCCAGGAGATCGAGATCTCCAGGGGCTCTGTGTACGGGTTCCGCAGGCCGATCGCGAGTGGGGTGAGGGTCAGGTAGACCCCGTCCACCACGGTTTGGTAGCCCAGCTCCGCGAGGGCTCCCGCTGCCTCGTCGACGTGCTTTTTCGCGGCACTCAGGAGGCTCGCTACGTTACCGCGGGAGTAGAGGGTAGTGATCTCTTTAGCTATATCGTACCTGAACTGGCTCAGCTGTCTGCTGAGCTCCTCTACCGCGCGGCCACCCCTACGCGGGCGTAGCTCCTCCGCGACTTTCTCGAGAAACTTGCACTTGAGGTAGCTTGAGACGTTCATATCTGCGGCCGGCAGAGCCTTCTCGAGGCAGCTTTTCACGGCCATACCAAGCTCACCTTAAACCCGCAATTTACAGCGTACTCCCAGAACTCATCGACAGCGGTAACTAAAGCCTCAGCAATGTCCTTCTCACTGATCGTGATCTGCTGCGTCGTGCTCCCACTCCAGCTGAGCTGAGCTGGCCAGTCCGCAGAGGCGAACACGGAGAGGTGGGCGACCCCCTCGCGCTCAGCCTCGTGCACTGCTAGCAGCAGTGGCGAGGCCCTCCTACTTATGTCTCTCCTCTGTATCGTATATCCTGTCCTCTGCTGCTCTCTCGGTAAGCCGAGAACCCACGCTGCAAGCTTTTGTCTCAGGGTATCAGGCGCCTTAGGGTCGCCGAGCAGCTTCCTCGCTCTCGTAGCTCTCAGGAAGAAGTTGTGCAGTTCCTCGAGAAGACGCCATGCATCGGCTCCTCTAACCTCCAGAACCTGGAAGGGTCGCAAAGTGTGTCCTCTCACCGCGTAGCCACCGGCTAGCTTTCTGGCGCTGACGCTGGGAAGCGGCGGTAGCTCTTCTGCTTCACTCTCAACAGCTGCTATTCCGACCATCTTTCTCACCGCGTTTATCGCGCGTGTCACCTTCTCAGAGGCTTCCATTCTTGCATCAAAGAGCTTCGCATACCCGCCTGTGGCTCTGACCACTCGGAGGCAGCCGAGCCCCCTCCTACCGCCCTTGCCGAAGCCGCTGAACGTCAGGGCTAGGGATAGCGCTAGAAGAGCGGCTTCAACAGCCTCGGGTCTCGCCTGCAGCCGCTCCTCTACTCTTAGCCGGAAGCGTGCACCGGGGACCAGGTACCCGGCGTTCCACCCGTGCGGGCGACCTAGCGCTAGTAAGCTTAGCCTCTGCAGGCTTAACCTCACCTGCCTGTTTCCGAGTTGGAAGGTAAGGAGACCGCCCCGGTAGCTTCTCTTGTATCTACTAATCCTGTTGGCGTCAACGGGCTCTACGACGAGCGAGTAGCTGGATGCCCTGCTTAGCCCGCCTCGGGGGTCGGCGTAGCCGAGCCCCATCTCCACGCCTACTAGCCTCGATATCCTCTCCGCCTCCTTGGGCTCAGGAGCCTTCAGCATGCCGCCCTTGCTACGTCCTCTAAGCTCTCCGGCATCGTATAAAGCACCCGCGACCAGGGCTCTCGCCCACCACCTCCAGACGCCCTTGATCTCGCTAGGCCTCAGGATCCACAGATCGTCCAGCTGCAGTGGGTCGTGACCCCCCGCGAAGAGCGGTGTCTCCAGCTGGAGCTCCAGCTCCACAAGGCTCATTCTCACTCAGCCTCGAACAAGCTCTCTGCCAGCCTCTTCAGCCACTCGGCGAGCCTCAGCGCCTTATCCTCGGCGATCGCGGCGGTCGGCGACCTGTTGAGGTTCGCCAGTACGTCCAGGAACGTCTTAGCGTTAGCGACTTCCGGGACCCCCATCCGCTTCAGCGAAGCCAAGAGGAAAGCTCCGTAAAGCGCGTAGGATGCGTCCTCCGCCTCCCTCACCTTGTCCTTCGCCCACGAGGCAATGGACTCAGGTCTCGGATCCGCGAGCGCCTGCTCGAACGCCGCGTCGCCGGCTTTTGAGGCCGCGTAAGCCAGCGTGTAGGCAAGCCCCGAGTAGTAGATTGATTCGATCAACTGCCTGCACCTCGTCCTAAACTTCCCCGGCACATCGCTCTCAGCTCCGTATACCTTGCGCAGAGCGTTCACGCACTCTAGGGCGAGGTCTAGCGCGGGATCGGTGGTGCGCGCGCCCATGCCTACCACCTACGGGTACCAGAGCAGCTTGGCGACTCCCTTACCCACGGTCTCCTTGCCGCCGAGAACCGCTGAGCACAGCTTAGAGAGCCTACCCAGTATGGCGGTGGCATCTAAATTGCCTAGCGACTTCAAAGCTTTATCCGCAAGCTCCTCCGCTTCAGCTCCGCTACCCTTCAAGCTCTCCGCTATCCTTTTCGCTATATTATCGGGCCTTTGCCTAGGCTGCTTCGCTATAATGAGGGAGACCATGAGGGTGCGCTGTGGCAAGTACTCCTCGACCCACAAGCCACCTTGCGACACGGTTTTCCTCTCGTAGTCCAGCCTGACGCGCGGCTGGACCACCAGGCTCTTCCTCACGAGCCTCTCAGCCGCGTCATCAGTGACGACCGCGATGCTCCTCTGCTCGATGCCAGTTGGTAGCAGGTTCCAGATTCCCGCCAGCTCGCTCCTTACCTCGGCCGCGAACTCCTCCTCGTTGAGCACTATTACGGACCTCTGGTCGCTCCTAATCACACACCGCTCGTCGCTAACGAGCGCTGTCCGATCTGCATCAGCCCCCTTACTCTTGAATGCGCTCTCGGCGGCTTCTACGAGCTTTTTGACCCCTTCGAGGTTCGTCTTCAGCTGGGGAACGTACTCAGAAGCTACTTCGAGATAAACCCTGTAGTAGTTGAGCAGGTGCGGTGAAGTCAAGTAGCACCACACCCCCTTGAGGGAGCGGGCCGGTATCATGAGCAGCCTAGCGTCCAGCACGGAGATCGCGGAGGAGTACTCGGAGACCTCTGGGCTCGCGGGCTCCGGCCCGAAGACAGCTCTCACGAAGGTTTCATCAGCAACCTGCTTCGCCTCGTCCGTCTGGCTCCTCGCCCTCAGCTCGAAGCTCGACCTCAAAACACCCTTCAAGCTCGAGGACCAGATGGTGGGGAAACCGAACTCGTCGCGCTGCACCGGGAGGTCGACAACCTCGGTGGCGCCGAACCTCCCAGCACCTGGGTGCAACGGGGTGAGAGCATGGATGAACAGCAGCTTAGCCGCGCTCACGCTGAAAAATGGGAAAAACCTTAATAATTAATGTTTCGCCATACTCTAACCGTGGATGGCGGGGAGTTAAACGAAAGCGCTAGGAAGTTCTTCGGGGCGAAGGCGTGGGCTCTCCTCCATGACCCACCCCACAAGATGTGGAGTCTGAGCGGCGCAGTGAGGATAGCTGCCGGCGGTCATGAGGTCGAGGCTAGGGAGGTCTGGAGAAAGCTGGGGCTCGAGGAGGTCTTCGGCAGCCCCGAGGAGTATCGAGAGCTCGTGCACGATGCCGACGATATGGCGTGCACCTCGGACAGGTGGATCACGAACTTCACGTTTGCCAGTGTGCGAGGGAGCTTCGAGTACAGAAGGCTTCACAATATCTTCAACCCGAAGTTCTCGGTCGAGATCAGAGACCTGAAGGAGCAGGAGCTGACGGACTTCATTAATGCCTTAGCGGAGAAGCTCGCCAAGTACAGGGGGGATCCCCGCACCACATACCACGCCCTGTACTCGCTCTACGAGGTGGAGTGGGCTGCCAGGAGGTTACCACCCAGCCTGGCGGACACGAGGGCTCCCACTCACACGCTTTTCGACCACGTTTACGCCACAGCTCTGACGCTGAACCTGCTGTGGCCTGACCGTAAGGTGGGAGGCTACGCGGCCATGGTGGACATACCCGGTATCCAGCAGGTAGTCGGGTCTGCCAGGAAGACCGGGGACTTCTGGGCTGGCAGCTGGCTGATCTCGATGCTGACCTGGCTAACCCTGCTGCCGCTCGTGTGGGAGCTCGGCGCGGACGTGCTGCTGAAGCCGTCCCCGCGCTTCAACCCGTACTACCACGCGCTTGTCTGGGCGCAGCTGGGTGGAGGCGATGAGCTTGAGAAGGATTTCGCGAGGCTCTACGCATCCCTTTACCCTCAGCTGCCCGCGGCAGCTTTAAGCTTCAAGGAGCTGCTCAGCTACCCAGTGATCCCCGGGACCGCGTGCCTGCTGGTACCTAAAAAGCTACCCGGAGGCGGTGAGGTCTCTGAGAGCTCCTTGGAGGATAGGCTGAAGAAGGCCTACGAGAAGGCCTACGAGGTTGTAGAGAGACTGCTCTTAGGCGAGAGGCAGAGTCTCGAGGAACCCTACAGGACCTTCCTCTTTAGTGTCCTGAGAGAGGGCGAAGGAGGGGGGCTCACGGTCAAGCTGTACAGGCTCATTAGGCGCTCGGAGCCTAGAGCCTTCGAGAAACTGCTGAGGCCGCGCATAATCGTGGTCGACGTGGGCACGCTGTACGGGGAATGGCTCAGGGTGGTCAGGGGAGGGGAGGGCTCCGGACTGGAGGGCGAGGCGGCTAAGATTCTCAGGGCGCTCGCTGCTGTGAAAAAGGAGCTAGCTGAGAGGCTCAGGATCGGTGGGGAGGAGCTCGCGAAGAGGCTCACCTGGCAGGCCCTCTTCGCGCTACTCTACTACGAGCTCAGCCTGAAAGCTTCGCGTAAAATAGTGCCTCCGAAAGCCTGGTTCACCCTGGAAGACGGCGAGCTCAAGCCCATCGCGGAGTTTGAGAAGTTCTACGATAGCGGTGGTGTCGGTTACCTCACGTGCAGCCTTTGCGGCGCTGAGCCGGCGATACTGAGGCTAGGGAAGAGCGTGGCGGCTCCAGGCGCAATCGAGTACACTGAGAGAGCTCAGAAAATGGTGGAGCAGCTGCTGAAGCTATTGGGAGAGCCTAGCATATCAAAAGAGCAACTGAAGATCAGCGTCAAGCCTGGTGAGGCTCTAGGACCGCTCTGTCTCACCAAGCGGGCGCTCTACGAGTACTTAAAGGATAGCCTTGAGTTCAAATTCGACAGCACGGAGGACGTTGCCTTTGACCTTCTCAAGCAGGAAGGTCTTGCAGGGATAGCTAAGCACCTTAGAGCGCTGGGAGCGGAAGCAGAGAAGGTTGCAAACTACATAGAGGGTAGCGTGATGAGCTTCGACATAACTCTCGATGCGAACGCGGAGAAGGCTAGGTCGATTTACGAGAGCTCTCTCAAGCAGGTGTTTCGCGAGCAGGCTGCAAGGGATCCCAGCGTGAGAGATCTCGTACAGCAGGCAGTAAGAAGGGTTTCAAGCAAGCTGGGTCAGGTATACGAGGTCGCTGGCCTCCAGCTCCCCGAGGACTTCTTCACCTCCTTCAGGAGCTACTACTTCATCCTCAGAGCCGATGCGGACAGCATCGGCGAGCTCTCTAAGGGCAGGATCCCAGTGGGGAGCTACGTCGAGCTCCTCGATAGGCTAGGGGAGGAGGCCGAGAAGAGAGGAGGGAGGGAGATCGGCAAGGCCTTCAGAGATGCTAGGGAGTACGTGAGGCTTCTGGCCGAGGAGCTCCGGAAGGAGCTCTCGAGCGCGCAGGAGGGTGGCGATGCTCGGCAGCGGGAGGAGGGCATAATGCTCCCGAGCCCGACTTACTCGCTGGCTCTCTCCACGGTTCTCATGGTGACAGCTTTAAGGGACGTTATGACGGTGCGCCACATGCTCAATGGAGCACCTGTGTTCAGCGGTGGTGACGACGATCTGGCGCTCCTCCCCATTGAGACGGGGCTCGCAGCCGTGGACATCCTGCGGGGCTTATACCACGGGGAGAATGGCTTCCACAGGATCGGCGACTACTTCATCCCAGCTCCGGTTGTTTACGGGAAGAGCTTCTCCCTGCGCGTCGCGAACATCCTGGACCTGATGTCCGACGAGATAGCTGAGAGCGCCAGGCTGCTCGACGAGGTGGCAAAGAAGGCGGTCTGGTCCCACAGCGCTGGAGAGACCAAGAAGGACTCGCTCGTGCTCTCCGACTCCAGGAGCGGCGCCGTGGCCCTGCTGCCCTTAGGCGACGGGCACAGAGCGCTCAAAGCCCTAGAGCTGATGTGGCTCTCCAGGCTCTGCGGCTTCCTATCCGCGAACCTCCCCGAGGACTTCCAGCGGCTCAGCGATGCTGTGGAGAGGGCGGCTGAGACAGGCAGCTGGGACACGGCCCTCAAGCTCCTGGGGTACACCCTCGAGAGGAACGTGAGCAGGGATCCCCGCGGCAAGGATCTCCTCGACGGGCTGCAGAGGCTCCTCGAGGAGCTCGCGCAGCAAGGGTGGAGGAGCCACGGGAATTCAGAGAGGCGCAGCGCCCTGTCCCGGCTTGTTGAGTCCTTCCAGGTGGTGAGGGGGTACCCATGAGGCTGGCTGCGAAGTTCGAGGTTGTCGAGGCGCTGAGGTTCGCCGCGGGTCACACGGGAGGCGTTGAGGTCTACTCGAGGGAGGTCGTCAGGACCACGCCACCACCCTCCACAGTGCTCGGAGCCATAGGCGCGGCGCTAAGCGTCCAGCTGGACCGGGATGTGTGCGGGAGAGAGTGTGCAGACCTTGAGGCGCTGGCTGAGAGGCTGGGCGGGAGGAAAGTGGATCTTCTCTCCGGAGGGTGCGAGGAGCCGCTCCTGTGGGGCCCTCTTGTCGAGGTGGAAGGGCACTACTACTTCACCGCGGGGATCATGGGGAGCAGCCTCGTGGACGTGGAAAGCAGGGGTGGCTATGTGAGCACGGCTAGAAGGGGTGAGAAGCTCACGGAGGCGCGGCACAGCCTCAAGCTCATCACTCGCGTGGGCATCACGCTCCTGGAGGAGGAGAAAGTTGTGAAAACTGGCCTGACGTACAGGGCAAGCTTCTACGGCTACGCCCTCAAGCCCTACCCAGCTTCCCTCGTTTACGCCGTCGACCTGGCAGACGCCGCTCCCGGGCGCATAGGCGTGGTGAGGCTGGGAGGGGAGGGCAGAGTGGCTGGGCTCCTCTTCTTGGAACCACCCGAGAAGCTGCGGGAGCTGCTCTCAGAGGAAGGCGAGTACGCAATCGCGCTGTCACCTGTGCTCTTCCACACGGAGGGCGAGGTCGAGCCGGGCTCGACGCCCGGTCTCGAGGATGTTGAGGAAATCGTAGGCATGCCGGTCCCAGAGGGTGTCAAGCTGAGGGCTGAGACTGTGGGGCTCGGCTTCAGCGAGGTCTGCGGCAGGCGCAGACCCTTGCTGCAGGCGTTACCCCCGGGCACCGTCCTGAAGCTGAGGAATAGGAGCCTAAGAGCCGTCGGCTTGTTCAGCTGCCTAGGCTACGGTTCGTTGCTCAGGGTGCGCACTTAAACAGCCTTAGCGCGTCTTGCCACCCCTCAAAAGTTTAGGTTTCTCATTCGAGAGAAAGCCGGAGGCATGCCTTTTATACCTCCTTAACTAGTTTTGCTCACATGGAGCAGGAAAGAGTTCTCGCCGTTGCCACGTGGGGTGATCCCAGCCGCTGGTTCTACGCTGAGTACATCTCTGGAGAGAAGCGCGTCTGGGCGTTCTCAACCTTGAGTATCCTCCGCGAAGTGGAGCGCCCAGCGAAGATCCTCGTAGTTGTGCTCGACACGCTGGCCGACTACGAGACTGTTGAGGCAGGAAATTACGGGAAGATCCTGGAGCACGTGGAGAGGTACGTTGGGCAATACCTGTGCGGAGTTGAGGCCGAGGTCGCAGTCCTTCCCGGAGTTTACGAGCGGCGCGAGAGCGACGGAAAGCGCCTGCTCTTTGAGTCCAGCCCCCGCTCAGAGTTCCTCCCACTCCTCACGTACACTGTGCTCGAGAAAGCCCTCGAAGCCGACGCGACAAGCATCGTGCTCGACGTTAGCCACGGAATGAACTTCATGCCAACTCTCGCCTTGAGGGCCTGCGAGGAAGCAGCTGCAGCCCTGGCCACGGCTAGAGTTGGTAGGGTGAGGCTGAGGGTGTACCAGTCTGACCCGTACCCTGCCGGAGTCCGTGCGCCCTCGAGGTCAAGCGAGGACATCTGCAAGCCCGGGCAGGATGGCGAGCCGCCAATCCTTAACTACAACCTCATCCTCGAGAGAGCCTTCGAACCGTGGGACCTGGCGCGCTACATCTCGTACGAGAGCCAGCAGGCTCTGAAGGTCCTGACCGATGTGAGGGGGTGCGAGCTCGGCGACGCGAGGAACCTCCTGGAAGGGCAGACCTTGCCCCTGCTCGGGGCCTTTAGGCTGGGCGCCCTGCTCCAGCTCGCCCTGTTGGCAAAGGTAGCCCCTATGGATGAGCTCAAGAGAATTCTCGAGGGGGCGGTCAATTGCTGGAAGTCCAAGAGGGGGGTTCGGGAGGGGGGCCCAGGTACCCTGGAGGTGTCGAGCGGCACGAGATTCGCCGCCGGCTTCTGGGTGCTCGTCCACGTACGCGCTGTGCTAGAGGGTGCAAGGAAGTTGCTTGAGCTTACTAGGGAGCCTACTCAGCTGGGGGAAGTGGCTGTTACGCTTGATGAGCTTGGGAGGTTGAAGAAGCTTGTGGAGGGGTCCAAGGTGATTAGCGCGCTTGTGAATCGAGAAATCTCCAAGCTCGTGTACTTGGAGGGAGAATGGTTAAAGTTCAGAAGCGGTAGCGGGTGGTTAAGGTGCGATGAGTTGCAACTGAAATGTGGGTCGGACGAAGGCAGAGTCGATGAGAGCATATTCAAGAGAGATTTCATAGCACACGCGGGCTTCCACACGGATGCACTTGAGATTCGTCTAGCAGAGAAAGAGCTGGAAATTAGGGTAAGGAGCGATCAGTGGGAACGCGTGAACAGGGTGCTTCGCGAGCTCACACAGTAGAGGACTGCGTGAAAAACCAGCTAGAACAGGCTTCGGTCCCTGGGGAGACTGTGGGAGAACAAGTAACCACTCGTGACCAGGCTTCCCGAAGTAAACTGTGATTACCCGCGCCCGCCTAGCCCGGGAAACAGCCAGCTCATTACATGGATCTTGAGCTTGCCGATACTTCCAATTCTTTCTGAGTTGCATCTGGAGAAATAGTCCTGGCGATGTGGGGACTGGACGCTAGAAACATGAAGACCTTTCAATTCTTTCTGAGTTGCATCTTTGAAGTAAACGGTTACTCTTTTGAAATTACCATAAGCCCAGACCTTCAATTCTTTCTTAGTTACATCCGAAATTTTTTACCCAGGAGGGGTTTAAATTTTTTACACTTTTTCCTCCAAGAAGCCGGCAAAACTGCCCTAGCACTCAAATTTACCCTTTGGAAGCTTCTCATAACATTCTTGAGTTTGCTAGGAACAAGTGCAAGCCTATCTGTGTTCTTAGCTACGTGTACCAACTAATACGTATTGGCCGCATTCGCAAAAAAACTTTTTTGCGAAAAAGGATCTTCTAACTAATTTCTTAAATCTTATTCCTAGACTAATCTACAAAACATTAAGTTTAAATAAGACAACTGGCAAAAATACTACTGGGGAAAAACATGAAAAAATACCTGAGGTATAGCTTACCCGAGTGGTTTGAGCGCGTTGATGAAAACACATCCACCGTTATGGATAAAACAAGGGCACCAAGGCTCATTCAGTCGCAAGATGATCAAAGAGTCCTAGAAAACAAGACATACTTGTTGATTGATACAACTAGTGGAATCATTGAAAAATGTGTAGGTGCCATAGTTGCACCAACATTAAAAGAGACGTCGAAATCCTCGAAGTCATCGATCGTATGCATTGTTGCCCATACCTCGTATAGGGAACAGCGGTACTTCCAGAACGGCAAATTCAAGACCTCCAGATATTCTTTAACGGTCTCATCACTTATTGTGAGCTGTAACTTGCTATGAATTTCCTTCTCGAAGTAATCCACAGCTTCTTTGACTTTATTGCTATCAATATTTGCCAACGTCCCAGCATCCTGTAGTAGGACTTCTTGAAGACTCGACACCAAATCCGTCAAAATGCAATATATCTTCTCATATGTGTGTCCAGAATCTAGGCTAGGCTCAGAATCTACAAGTTCAATAAAACAAAACTTTGCAACCTCTAATTCTTTCCAAATTTTTCAGGCTGGTAGACAGACCAGCAAATCACACCTACCTGCTATCAATTCTTTCTTAGTTGCATCTCCTCGAGCTGATACTACAACAGTATGAGGCACTGGACTACCTTCGATTCTTTCTGAGTTGCATCAACAAAGCCTTATAGTATGCGGGCTTTGGGGAGAGCTTCGGCCTTCAATTCTTTCTGAGTCGCATCGCTTGGATTACGAGGCCACTTACCAGAGGATTGTTCATCATATCCTTCAATTCTTTCTTAGTTGTAGCCGAAGTTTTTTGCTCGGGCGTGGTTTTATGTTTAACGCTTTTCCCGCGAGAAGTCAACAAAACTGCGACGGCGAAATGTTTTTTATAAGATACAAATAGGCATCTATCTGTGAAGTATACACTTGTTTGGTTTAAAGCTTTTGACCTCGGAAAGCCTCTGGACGCCTTTAAGGCTGGGAAAAAACTTCTGTCCTCTGGGCTAGCAGAGGTGATGTACTGGTATGACGAAAAAGACATGCTTCAAAGAGAATTTTCGAAAACCGTGAGCTTTAAGGAACCTGTTGTTCTAGGCGACCCTCATCTCACTATAGATTATGATCTCCTATTCCAAGAGTATAGGAGTAATAGAAGACTTGTTAGACTGAAAATACGCGGATTCAAAGCAAGGATTTTGGACATGAATGTTGAGATAAAAGTTTATCTAATGATTCATAAGACCGGGTTCGCAGTGTTGGGCTTCTGGCTCCCAATAGACATGGCCTTGGAACTAGAGAAATTAGTTGATATGGTCTATGTAACAGAAAATGAGAGTATGTATGTTGAAGGGTTATGGCGTCCAATGGTTGACAGGTTTAAAAAACTTTCTATAGTAGAAGGCTACATAAGAGAAGCTGGAGAAAACAAATTCTATGCAACCATAAACAATATTGCTACGCTATACGTTTACTATATTATTCTAACGTTAATGAACAGGTTACTTAGGCCATTCGCTTCACCTAAGATGAGGTATCCATATGCTGAGGCTTCCATGGCAGTGATCATTAGTGACATTGATAATCTTCAAGAATTTATTCAAAATCACAGAAAAGACCTCTATATTCTCCTAACGGGGTCTAGACTTCTACAATTGGTTGACAATGAGAAAATAAAAGAGGTAACAGACAGAAATTTATCTTGGAGAAAAGACTTGTACATAAATATAAGCTCTTCCAGAATGATTGTTTTGTTCTCAAAGGAAGTTATAGATCAAATAAAAAACGATTTCAAAACAAAAATTGAAAAAGAGCCCTTTGCAGATATACTTAATAAGGTTACCGAAGAAATAATTGATTTGCACGTTTTGGAAACCGAGCTTGTCCCAATATTTGTTTGGGAGAATCTTCTACTTCAAGAGTACATGCTGAGAACATATAACTATCTATTGGGAGAAAATAGGCCCGACTCAGTTAGACAGTTGAACAAGTTAAGAGAAGAGATTTCTGACGCAATAGAAGAGTACCTCAACGTCAGGGTGTGGGCTTTCCCCTACGCAAGAGAAATTGTGGAAAAAGCAAAGCCAATCATGTCTATAAACGAATTGTATGATTCTCTAAGGAAGAGGCTAGATTTCGTAGAAAGCATAATCACGACTCACTACAACGTGTCGATAAACCGGCTACTTATACTCCTAACAATTATAACTGCAGGGCTTCAATTGTTCGAGGTTCCACGCATACAGGTTACCCAACTAACAAACCTTGACAGCGCCACGATTTTTGTCATAGCATTCTTTGTAACAATACTATTACCCATAATAGTCTTACGAATATTCATGGATCAAAGAACACATCTACGTATCGAGCATGACAACGATCTGCATTGGAGGTTTGCTTATTTATATGTCAAGCCAGGAAAAGACTTCTCCATTAATACTTCTCATGCTTCTCACATACATGGCCCTATCAATACCAGTCGGATATACGTTATTCTCCAACCAACGCAAGAAAAACTATTAACCCCAGACAACACATCGCCTCATGGAAAAAGATACAGGAGGTAAACTTATTTTAAGGCACACAAAGGTTTTCCGTAAACATTTTGTATTTATTATGTTTTTATAGCCTAAGTCAAGATAATTTGTTTAGTCCAATGCCTAATCTAATGTTACGTTCTTCACGATGAATCAACGCGGAAAATCGCTCCACGCTCCCTACATCTCATTTACCAACATACCGATATAATTACACACGCAACAAATGAGCACAGCATTAACGCTCCTGCTGAGTCATGATTCATAGTGGTTTTAGCGCACTCAGAAAACAATTCCTATCCATTTTTCCTAAATTCTTTCTGAGTTGCATCCGACTACTTCTACTTCGAGCGCAGAATCGCCGAAGTAGACCTTTCAATTCTTTCTTAGTTGCATCGGAATATTGCCTTCCCCAAGGAAAAGGAGTAGAAGAAGGGGCCTTCACTTCTTCCATGAGATCCGTCTTTGCAGAGGCCCTTTACTACACGCCAAAAGGAGTCATGCCACAACCTATGGCGATCGAGCTTCAGAGAAAGGATGTTAAAGTTGATAAGGTGCAGAGAGCAGTTGACATCTTTAGAAATAAGCTAAGCGCCGTAATCGAAGACGTATCCAAGTCATTGGCCGTAAGGGTGATGCAGGGACGCATGATGCTCGTTAAGTCCAATACAGCCATCGAAGTGATCAGTCAAACAATCGTGAACAGTTTGAAGGCGAATAGTTTTGCATCTTTCCTAATAGATGAGCCTAGAGTAGAGAAACTCTGGAACAATGAGGACAGATGGATCTACATTCCACCGCGCGCGCTTTGCTTCATTTACCTTACAAACTTCTCTAATTGTCTCATCACTCTGTTCAAGTTCAATGTATATCCATGGAACAGGAAAAAGCGGAGCACCTAGAGCTATTTTACGTCGAGAAGATTTTTTGTAATTATAATCTCGTCACATTTTCCTTTATACTGCTCAATAGCATCAATATCTAGATTTAACTCCATATTTACTGCACCAATTCTCAACATTTCTATTTTCCTATAAAAATTTTGTTGTTTTATTTCTACAAATACATTAAAATAAAACAGGGTTGAAAAATGCGTCAAGCGCACGCCAGAGGGCCTACTGGGACATCTTCACGAGGGCGCTCTTCGACTTGGTCAAGATCCTCGCGGGGACGGACATACCCTCGCTGCCGTAGCTCGGCGCTAAGTACCAGTCCCTCTACGAGCGGATAAAGGAGAACCTGGAGAGGGCCGAGGTGCGCACGCCAGGCGCCCAAAACCAATTACACGGCAACAAGCACAAAGCAGTCTAGACACAAACGAGACATAAGGTAAATATAAATTTTAGGCGTGGAGGCTGTTTTCAGGGGCTCGCCTGTATCCTTACCCAGGCCTCACCGTCGACGGATATCGAGACCATCCCTGGCTCATCGTCTGGGTATCTTCCCCCAATGAATCGTATTGAGCACTGAGACGTTTCTGGCCGGTATGGGAACGTGCATTGGCACCCGTTGAAGTAGATCTTCGGCCTATCGTTTCTTAACATGTCGCCATATGCAAATGGCACCATGCCCCAGTCACAGAACCTCAACACCTGGACTTCCTGCGTGGCGTTCCTGACTTCGACTGTTACGTGGGTCAGGTTCCATGGGACGTAGACCTCTAGAAACACGAACGTGCCCTTTAGGTGTATCCATCCGTCGCTTGTGGCCTCTATTGTCCCGTTGTTCTTTACGAGGGGCGTGGCGTACATTCTTACTGGTGTCGTTGTGCCGTTTGCCACTATGGGGACCTGGTACCATCGGGGTGGGAGCTGTCTATAATACAGGGTTATGGTTGTGTCGCGTGTGACGTCCATGGATATGGTTTTGTTTAGGGCTTCCGCATTTACATGGATGCCGGGCTCGACCACAACGTGGCTACACGCGGGGAAGGGCAGTTCTACTGGCAGGTCGTAGGAGTGCCCGTTGACTATGGCCCTCGCGCCCGTGATGTTGGCCTTTATGGTCAAGGTGTACTGTGGCTTTGTGAAGAACGCCTTGATTGTAGTATTGCCGGCAATTCTCAGGGATAGGCGTTGCTGGGACACGTAACTCCCGTTGATGAACCAATGCGTGAATGCCATGCATTCATCTGGTATGGCTTCAAGCTCGATGGTGAACGGGGCTGTGAGGCTCCATGTAGCCGTCCCCGTACCGTTTGCTAGGACTCTACCCCCTCCGCTTGTCTCAATCGTGGCGATGATTGTTGGTGGCTTGGTCTTTGTCTGTGCAACATTCTGGGCTGGCTGTGGCTGTGTCGTGTTTACGGCTGGCTGAATGGTTGGCTGGCTCGGCGCCTTGGGGTGGAACACGAAGAAAAAGGATGCCAATGCCAGAACTACAACTATTACTATTATTAATGCAACTAGTAGGGTTTTCCACTGCATGTGTGGAACGGTTTTCTAGAGCATAAAAGGCTAGCGCTACGAGAATCAAAGAACAAAGCAAATAGGACATACGTGCCATGCCTTAATGGGTTTTCCTGTATTTATGTCGCATTATTTCTCTTACTATGCTGTGCTCAGGCTCGAGCTCGCGGAAAACCCACCCCTAGCCCTGCAATGATAATCCTCAGCTTTTATTCTCTCTCAAGCGGGCACCTCTAAGCCTCTCTATGACCCTGACTACTTCCACGCGACCCTCATGCATCGCGACATCCAGAGGCGTAAAGCCAAAATCATCCTTAGCATCCACGTCTGCACCATACTTGATGAGAAGCTCAACGACCCTAGCGTACCCCCTTCCCGCGGCAAGGTGAAGAGGTGTAATACCATCCTTACTCCTGGCGTTCACATCTGCGCCATGCCTTATAAGCAACTCAGCCACATCAACATAGCCACCAAGAACTGCACCATGTAACGGCGTAGAATTGTACCAGCTTTCCCTCGTATTCACATTCGCACCATTCCTAATAAGAAACTCAGCCACATCACTGTGCCCCGCAGAAGCAGCATGGTGCAGAGGTGTAAAACCATCATTGTTCCTAGCATTTACATCCGCACCATACTTAACCAAAACATCAGCAACCTCCAAGTGGCCCTCTATAGCGGCGGCATGAAGAGGCGTGAAGCCCCTCTTGTCCCGGGCATCCACTTCTGCCCCATGCTTGATCAACAACTCTACCACACTTGCATAACCCCTCGCAGCGGCTAGATGCAAAGGCGTAATACCATCATTGTTCCTTGAGTCTACTTCTGCACCATTCATTATAAGCAATTCAGCCACATCAGCGTTACCGCCAAGCGCGGCAACATGTAGAGGGGTAACGCCATCATAACCCCTGGCATTTACGCCTGCACCATTCTTGATAAGAAAACCGGCGACCTCAGCACGACCATAAAAGGCGGCAAAATGCAAAAGCGTATACCCTCTCCTGTTCTTGGCATTTACCTCTACGCTACTCTTTAGAAGTTTCCTAACCCTCTCAACATCCCCCTTTGCTACAGCCTCAAAAAGCTCCTCAACAGGATCCATTAAAAATAAGAACTAAACCAAGGAACTTAAAAAATTTCGCTTAGACCTCCCTTTAAATCACAAGTCCCCGAAAAGCAACTTCGCCAAAAACGAAAATTCGAAGGGGCGACCCGCGCTTCCCTTTTGAACCACCGACCTCGGGGTTATGAGCCCCGCGGGATACCTGGCTTCCCTACCCCGCTGGGTATATCAAATTGATTTTGATATATCAATTTTTGCTAATAGCGGGGGGTGGAGTCTCCGGGAAGGGGGTCGCCCCTATTATTAGTATTATAGTGGGTTTTTAAATGTTTTTTGTTATTGGAGTGGTGAGAGTACTGGTGTGGGTCCGAATGGTCCTAGGTGGATGTCTTGTCCTTCGTCTGCTGGGGCTAGGATGAGTCTTAGTCCTAGTGGTTTGTTTTTGGTTGTTTGTGTGTGGTGGAGGTCTGTGAGTATGTTGTGTATTATGTTGTCTTGTGTTGTGTCTGGTATTGGGACCATGTCTAGTCCTGGGACGCAGTATGTTGTGTATGCGGTTAGGTGGCTGAGTTTTAGTTGTCCTTGTCTTGCTAGTTCTTTGAGTCGGTTGTCTTCTGCTAGTGGTAGCATTGTTTCGTTGTAGCCTATTGTGGGGAGTTGTTGGGCTAGTTGT
>JAJHRM010000236.1 GCA_020832965.1 Thermofilum sp.
TATGACGCTTACTCCCTGCTTCTTGACGTCTAGAACGTGGTCCAGGACTTTCCTTGTTTCGCGTACCGAGAGGGCGGCCGTAGGCTCGTCTAGTATAAGTAGTTTTGCTTTGAAGTGCATCGCTCTTGCTATGGCTACGCTTTGCCTCTCGCCTCCACTTAGCTTTGCGACCTTTTCTTGCGGTGACCTTATACGTTTGAGCCCTATCTCTTGGAGTATTCTGCTTGCTTCCTTCTCCATCTTCTCTTTGTCTAGAAGCTTGAAGGGCCCAATCTTTTTTAGGGGCTCCCGTCCCAGGAATATGTTCCTATCTATGCCCAGGAGATCTATGAGCGCTAGGTGCTGGTAGACTATTTCTATTCCCCTAGCCCTGGCCTCGCTGGGGTGCCTGAAGACGACTGGTTCTCCCTCGAAGAACATTTGTCCAGCGTCGGGCTGGTATACCCCTGCAATTATCTTTACCAATGTGGATTTGCCGGCGCCGTTGTCGCCAACGAGTCCAACAATTTCAGCCTTTTCCACGTGGAAGTCGACTCCACGCAACGCCTCTACGTGCCCAAACCTTTTCACTATGCCCTTCATTTCGAGGAGCATGTTGCCCGCCATTTTCTTCACCCACTTGTCACGTATTTCTTGACTATGAAGAGGTTTATTACGGTGGCAATAATGAGTATGATTCCAATGAAAGCGCTGTACCAGTAGGCAGGCGCCTGTGCCAGCACAAGCCCGACACGTGTCATCGCTATAAGGAAGGCTCCCAGAAAAGTTCCGGAGATGCTTCCATATCCTCCCGTGAGGAGACATCCTCCGAGAACAGCAGAAGTAATGGTCTCTAACTCTAGTCCCTGGCCCAGAGTAGGGTCAACGACCCTGAAGCGGCTGAGGGCCATTAGCCCGGCGAGGCCGGCTAGCAGAGATGATACGCCAAAATTTGTCAGCTTAACTTTGGACACAGACACGCCTAATTCGCGTGCCGTGTTGCTACTTGCGCCAACTGCATATGTCCAGTTCCCGTAGGGTGTCCAGTCCAAGATAAAGGCGAATATGGCTGTTAGAACTAGTAGCCAGACGGCGCTTGTCCTTAGACCCAAATCTCCTATCGGTCCATTTAAGACATCGGCAAGCCAGTGGTCTTTTTCGAGCCGCAGTGAGAAGCCTCCTGTTACGGCCAAGAGTATGCCCCTAAGAAACATCATCATGCCGAGTGAACTGATAAAGCTTGGTATCCCAGTCTTTATAGTGATATACCCAACGGTGACACCTATACCGTAAGCAACGAGAAGCATGATAATAGATGCGGCAAGCATGTCAACGCCCCACAGGTCTACCATGAGGACTACACCCATTGGCACCAATGCATAAACCGAGCTAATAGAAAGGTTAAATTCACCTGTTATCATCAGGAAAGCCATACCTATGCTTGCCACTCCAAGTTCTCCTGCTAGCGTGAGTATACTGTAGAGAGTGGGGATCGTGAGGAACTTGTCTGGAATCCTCACTATAAAGATTAGTGATATTGAGAAAAAGCTGGTAAGGACACCTATTTCTGGATGTCTAGCAATGAATCCCAGGGTTATAACATTTTTACCAATACTCATGTTTTACACCTAAAAAAATATTATTTTTGATGAGTTTTATGCTCCACCAGTGGTAGCAATCTGTTTTTTAACTATTTCTAGTTTAGCCTTGTCAATGATTATCGGACCAGTCGGAACCTGAGGAGGCGGAATGATGCCGTATTTCACGTAGAGATACATGAAAACTACGGGTAGGAAGCCTTGTGCGTATTGCTGCTGGCTGGCTGCAGCGTCAAGCTCGCCGGCATCGATTGCCTTCAGAATTGTGTCGTCAATGCTTATTGTTAAGAGGTGTACTTTTCCTGTTAGCTTCATTTCCCTTAGAACTTGTAGGGCTGGGTGTGAGCCAAGCGGCCCCAGCGTGAAAATTACGTCGGTGTCTGGGTGTGCTGTTAGATAGCTCTTGAAGGCCTCTGCAGCCTTTGTGGGGTCTGTTGTGATGTCTAGCTTTTCAACTGGTGTTCCTGGGTATGCCTGTGTAATTGCATCTGTTATTCCTTTTGCTCTCGTTTCTAGACCTATGTGTCCAACCTCGTGTATACCTATAACCACGCGTTTAGGTTTGTAGCCCTTGTCGATTAAATATTTTGCCAAGTAGTAGCCTGCGTCGTAATCATTTATTCCAACGTAGCTTAGGTAGGGTATTCTTTGGTTAGCGGGTCTTGGGTCAGGGACGTTTACAGCTATTATGGGTATGCCTTGTGAGATTGCAGAGCGTGCAGGCTGGTCTAGGGCGTTGTAGTTTGTGATGGTTAATATTATCCCGTTCGGTCTAGCGGCAATCGCGCTGTTTAAGAGGTCTACTAGTGCCGGGATGCTGAACTTCTCGGGGCCGGAGTAAACTACCCTGACGTTTAAGAGCTTGGCTGCGTCTTGAGAACCTTTAATTACTGGCGCCCACCACGGGTCTGCTGGTCCTCCGTGCGAAACATAGTAGAATGTGTACTCGGGGGCTGCAGGTGCCGCGGGTGCGCCCATCTCTTTGAGCTTTTTCTCTAATTCTGCGTACTTTGAGTAGGGGACCATTGTTGCAGAAGCAACGGCATAGCCGATGAGTGCCCCGATTATCAGTGCAATAATGGCAATGACGAGGGTAGTGGTCGTTATCTTGGCTTTTTGTTGTGACATGTTTATCGTCTAATACTGGAAATATAACCTTTAATTAACTTAGCTAGTAAAATTTAAAAGATTAATTCAGAAAAGTTTGGATTAAGGCTTTTCGTAGCGGAGATAATCCGCCCCGCAGTGCTTGTCCCTTTTCTTTAGCCCACCATGTTAACGGTGTTTGAGAGTTATCTCTTTAAAAGCAGTTAACGCTGTAGAAGAGGTGGTAGGAGCTGCACAAGCTAATACGAGATTGTATACCTCTCGCGCTAAGGTGTTCTAGAAAAGTATTTTACTAGAACTTTCAGATCTGCTTCTCTGCTTCCTCTACTACGCATAGCGGCAGAGCGCGCGCGTGGGTACTTCCATCTTGACCGCCTTCGTACCACGTCTTAGAGTGCTTAGCGGAAAAAACTCTCATTTGTCCTCTTCGATAACTTTTAAACCCAGTAGCCTAGCTATATTGATAAATTCTTCTCTATAGTCACCTATGAATACTACTCTATAGCGCGCGCGCTAGCGTTATTCATTTTCGGGCACACATTTCTATTGACCATGTTCTTATAAACTTTTTTTGCAAATCTTGTATATGCATTATTATTTATAAAAGAAAATGCCTTGTTCTAAGAACTCAGGTCGCTCCATACTTGCGCACGCTGGCCGTACTCACGAAAGCCTTTTCACCACTCCCTTAGAAGTAAAAACCCACTAAGGGTGGGGTAATACAATGGCGAGGAAAGGTCGCGTTCACATGCCTCAAGCCTCGCACCTTTTCCTCCTAACCCCGGATAGTCCTGACAAGAATAAACATGTAGCGTAGAAACTCCACTGCGTACTCCAGGTACTGCGACGTTATACAGGCCCTCTCGGAGTAGCGGATCGGGATCTTCCTCTGGAGGTTTATGAGCCACACGTAAGCCTCCCACGCGCCAACAAGCAAAAACCCGAGCTCCCTGTTGCCAGTTGGAGGCTCCATCCCAGCCGCCATGCTCAGCTCGGTTGCCCCTTCTTAGCCGCGAAGTAGCCCCCGACCTTCTTCTCAAGCTCGTTCAGCACATCCACGGGAATATACTCGTTGCCGCCGTTCACGCGGGCGTTTTCTACGTTCTGAATCCATAATTTTTCACCAAATAAAATAAATTAAAAAATGTTTTATGCTCCGCCAGTTGTCGCTATTTGTCTCTTTATTGTTTCTAACCTGGTTTTGTCAACAATCGTAGGTCCAGTTGGAACATGCGGAGGCGGTATTATTCCGTACTTTACGTAGAGGTACATGAATACTACGGGCAGGAAGCCCTGCGCGTATGGCTGCTGGCTGACCGCCGCGTCAAGCTCTCCTGCCTCAATAGCGTTGAGAACTACGTAATCAATGTTTGTTGTCAATAAGTGGACTTTCCCAACAAGTTTCATTTCCCTCAATACCTGTAACGCTGGATGTGACCCCAAGAGACCTAAGGTGTATATTACGTCTGTTTCTGGGTGTGCTGTCAAGTAGCTCTTAAATACCTCTGCTGCCTTTGCTGGCTCAGATGTTATGTCTAGTATTTCTACGGGTACGTCTGGGTATACTTTCTTGATAGTGTCAGTAATGCCTCGGCTTCTCATTGCATGAG
>JAJHRM010000237.1 GCA_020832965.1 Thermofilum sp.
TTCAGCAGGATCTCCACGTACCGGTCGAAGACCGAGAAGTCGAACTCGTAGCCTCCGCCGCGCTTGACAACCCTCACGGTGTCGAGCGGCACCCAGAAGACGTTCTGCCTGTACTCGGACATCATCGTGACCCACTCCTCGAAGCACCTCCAGAACGCCTCGCTCCAGAGCTCCGCCCCGCACGCCTTGGCGATGTTGTCGAGGGAGAACCAGTTGGTCACGTAGAGGCTCCTCCTGCTCGGTAGCGTCACCGGGTGCACGGTGACGACGACCTCCATCTCGGCGGAGGAGCCATCGGCCGCAACCGCCCTCACGAACCCCCTGTACTCGCCGGGCTCCGCGTCGGGCGGAACGTACACGCGGTAGTAGCAGGGCTGCGTGACCCCAGCCTTCAGGTCAACCTCCTCGACGTCGAGGAGCGGGTCGGGCACCTCGTAGGGCGCCGACCTCTCCAGCTCTTCGATGGGAGTCAGGGGCGTGTTCCTGCTCAAGGGTATTGAGCCGACGAAGAACGCTTTTGCGCAGCTAGCGGGGATCGATGCCCCGCTCGCTGAGCGCAGCTCGGAAACCTCCAGCCTAACACCCTTCACGTCCGCACTGCTGCGGAGCCCGAACATGCAGCCCTCGTACTCGTTCCGCACGCACGACAAGCGGAGCGGCTCCCCCACCCGCGCAGGCTGGGAATCCTTGAAAACCCTTTCGAGCGGCCGCGCGGGCCAGAAGACCAACGTTGCCACACTCGAACGTGATGCTTTTCGTATAAATGGCTTGTGCCATACAAGAGCTGTAACAGCTAAAAGCAGTACTGCTGTGAACATCGCAAACTTCCTGCGAGGCTCCATCGTTGTGTTAGCTAACAGCTACAAAAAGAGATTAACGCTCACTAGCGCTACTGGGGCTCGTCCGACGCCTTAGCACGCGTAAGTGTGTGCTATCGACACGACCTATTGCTCCCCAAAGGTTACCACGTACCTGAGACCTCTTGGTTTACCAATAATCCACGCGTAATCGGGTGCCGGCTGTATCTCGGCTTCTCCTAAGGGTTTACCGTCGACATCGAAGACCTCGCACTTGATCGGCTTACCCTTGACGCCCAAGGGGTTTTTCAGACCGAACTTACCGGTTCGGGATATATCTATTACCTCGATCTGCCACTCGTTTATCCGCCTAACTGCTATAGCCCCTTTAGTGGCTACCTCGTCGAAGTAAACCCACCTTCCCCGACCGTCGGCATAAAGGAGCGGGGGCTCGTCGCCGTAGCCTCTCGCGTCCCTAAGGAAGTCAACCTTGCGCCCCTCAACGAGCGCGGAGAACGTCAGGAAATCCTCACCCTGTACTGCTAACCAACCGGCCGGTGGGATCTCGTAAATTTTACCGTTGACTTCGACCCGCCATACCGCTCCGTCTGCCGCTGGATCCCCGGTCCAGTCGTTAAGCCATATCTGCAGACCGTTGGGGTAAGTGATATACAGCTGGCGTCGGATTCTGGGCAGGTCTCGGGCTAACGCTTCGGAGACGTCAACCAGCTTCTCGCCATCAAAGTAGGCGATTTGAAGCGGTGGTTGAAGCCCGTACCTCGCTTGTAAGCGTTGAAGCATGTAGTAACTGCGGCAAACCCTCTCCATCCCAAACCTCTCCTCGACAAGCCAGCCGATAGTACCGTAAGCGATTGTGTGGAGCAAGAAGCGATCAATAGCCTTGTCCACATCATTTTGCCAATTATCGACCCCTTGCAAGAACCAGTCTGTCCAACCCATCCCAATATCGCACTCTTTCGTGTGGATCTCGCGCAAGAAGAAAACCGGAAGCAGCGGTTCTTTAGCGATTGGACGGTTGTTGTATGTTAGGGCGTAATTGCCATCAGCTAGCCCGGCGTAAAGCCACTGGAAAGTCCCCTCGGAGAAAACAGGCCCACCGTAAATTCGGCTTTCATTGCGTAGCAGCTCGCCGTAGCAGTAAAAGGTCTGCGCAAACGTCCCAGCGCCAGGAACGCGAGCGTCGTAGTCGACGTAGTGCCACGGCGCAACCGCGGTATGGACATCGGTGTAAGCTGCAATGCTGTGCTCATCGCCGTGGAATTCCCTCTTGATCACCGGCGCTAGCCGCTCTTCAAACATGACAGCTGCCGCCGGCTTCAGCGCGTAGCAGCGCGGCCATGCTGGTCGCCACTCGCCATCGCTGGTTCGCTGGACGAGATCGGGGTCCCAGTACTCGTTAACAGGAGCGAAGTCACAATAGTTGGTGTAAAGCCCGACGAACCAGCCCAGTGATCTCTGGTGCTCTAGGTAGCGTTTAAGCGCCTCGTCGCCACCTTTGCCCGGCGCAGCCCTTGTCCGCAGGGTAAAGCTCTCACCGCTATCGCGCCAGGTTAGCTCGTGGTTGCACTGGATCAACTTAGTGATACCGTAAGCTCTTAGCCTCCTGCTGCGCTCCATCTCCTTCTCGTAATTTGCCGGCCCCCAAGTTTCCTGCCAGAGCCGGTCAACCGCCAAGTGAGCGTGAAGGCCTCGGGGGTTCGGAATAACGGGAAGAACCTCTTCGAATTTTGGCGAAACTGTTATGAAGATGCGTTCAAATAAATCGTTTCTCTTACCATCCGTTTTTGGATGATACCGGACACCGCCATTGATGCGCAACCCCGTCAGCGTGAATTCCCCATTAGGGAAAGCGTAAGGCTCGCTCCCGCCACTGCGGTACCAGTCGAGCCATACGCTGATGAAGACCGGAAGAGGTTTCCCGCCCTCCTGTCTTGGTGCCAGCCACATCGCGACGACGGGGTTGCCGTTTGCACCGTAAGTGATGAAAGGTACGTAGATTGGGCGGAGCGCGGACTGGGGGGCGCGGTTGTCTCCAACCGCTCGGATTTCACCGAAAGACATCCCTACCGCTTCGCCACCTAGGCAGATGGCGTCGATAACCAGGGATTTCTGCCACAGCCTAAGCCTGTAAGTAACCCCGCGCTTGTACTTCGCTACCACAGTATCGTTTTGCAGCTCGACGCTGACTAGTTCGCCTTCACCACCCCCATCGACAAACCTCACCCCACCCCCTGCCATGAGCTGAAACCGAGCTAGCTCGTCAGCCCCGCCTATGCTAATGCTCGCGTAGATTCCCGACAAAGCTTGCGAGGGGTCGAAACGGTAGGTGATGGCGCAGTCGCTGCCGATGTACGCGAAGACGAAGGAGTTACCCTCCCGCTTCACTTCCACCTTATACTCTTTCGCTAAATTAACCGGAAGAATTGTTTCCTCGCGTGTTGGGAACTCCAGCTTGCCAGGGCCGGTGTTCAGCCCAGGCGATTGCCCTTCGAAGAGCGTTAAGTTGCGCTGAGGCCTCGAAGGGAACTCGAGAGGTGGTAGAGGCTCGCGGTAAAAGTACAGGCTGTCGAAGTAGAGGACCCGCTCGTCGGGCTGCCAGCCTCCGAATACCTCAAGGGCCACGAACTTCCACCCTTTAGTCCCGCCGCCTTGCGGCAGTGGGAACAAGCGGCGGTGGACGAGCCACCACTCCTTCCAGTTGACGGTTGTAAAGTAGACCCGAAGCCTTTGGCCGTTCTCATCAAGCAGATGTACGTAGATTTGCACCGGCGGGGTATCGGGCGGATTTTCCCACCCCCACCGGTTGCCGTAGATCCAACCTTCAACAGAGTCGCTGCCGTCGGGGATGGGTATCGGCTCGGGCGGGTAAAGCAGGATTGCAGGGCGCGAGTTGGGATCACCGTTTCCCTTGTAAATTAGTTTGCCCACAGGCCTATCCCAAATGTTTTGCTCGCGGCTTGGCCGGAAAACCGCTTCAGCACCGCCGGATACCTCTATCCGCCAGCCTCGTAGGTCGGCAAACGTTACCGTTGGGCTCCTCGGCTCCTTCCTACCAGCCCACTCCATTTCGTAGGGGCGACGCCCTACAGGTTCGTTCGGGTCGATCTCCGTTATCACCTTTGCTGCTGGCTTGCGCCGCATAAGTGCAAGCCCTACGAGCAGAAGAGCCGCTGCAAACAGTATCCCAACTAATGCTTTCCAGCGAAATTCCATCAGCTATCGTGGCTGAGGACCTCGCGAAAAAGCTTAACGCCTGGCCTACCGCCCCCTTGAGCTTGTCCGATCTTAGAGGTGCGCTAGGCATTTTTACCTGAGGACGTATATCACTGTGCGATGGAGTTCTACGAGGTCGTTAGGAGGCGGAGGAGCATACGCGCGTACAAGCCCGACCCGGTGGAGGAGGACAAGCTGTTTAGGATCCTGGAGGCTGCGCGGCTCGCGCCCTCGGCCGCCAACC
>JAJHRM010000240.1 GCA_020832965.1 Thermofilum sp.
ACCTCTACATCCAGAGTGAGATAGCCACGTTTGCCACAGGCAACCTTCCAAGCTACACGTTCCCACACATAATACCCGGAACAAACGGTCCACCCATACCAGGGTTCCACCTGGACATCCTAAGTGATGGCAGACTCATTCTACGGAGCCCGTGGCCAGCTATGCCTATCGAAGCGCCACAAGAATACTGGGAGCGGTGGAGCGAGGGCTTCTACGACACAGGCGACCTAGCTACCTACGCAACCGACGAGTACATACAGGTACTCGGCAGGAGAGACGCAGTAATGAAGATAAACGGCTACAGGATAAGCCCTGGAGCAATCGAAAAGGCTCTCGAAACCATGACAGGCGTAAAAAGAGCACTAGTAGCAGGCAAGCCTGACCCGCAAAAATTCGAGGCACCAGTCGTCGTGATAAAGGGCAAAGCAGACCAAGAGCATGTAAGGAATGTAATACGAGAATACATAAGCCCGATAGCTGACCCAGCAGACATACAGTTCGCAGAAGAGATCAAGTATACCTCGAGACTCGAGCTAAAGAATAAATTAAAAGGAATCTCTAAAATGAAACCTTTTCAAGGTGGAGTTTTCTCGGGAAAATTTTAAGAGCCTGAGATTTTTATATATTTCTGGGTTGGAAAATTGGCTGGCAGGATTGTGAGAGTTTCCAAGAAGAACACCATATTTATCCCAAAGGATATCGCTAAAAGCATAGGCGCGCGCTACGCTTGATAGAGGCATGGCAAGCTTCCTAAAAAAGCGCGCGCTTCAAGGCACAAATCAAACAGCTAAGCGAATGAGCTTCTAGGCAAAGTCCTCGAGGAAAAGTATCTCAACGTCAAGGTTACGCCTTTTAAGCTCCGCCATTATTTCCTTTTCTTTTCTTGCAAAAAGGGCGGGCCCCTCTATTCTTTTGGCCACAGCTAATGTGAAGCAGTCCCCTGCTGCGATACCATACCTACACTTGAATAAAGCAGCTGTTTCCATAAGTCTTGACATCTTGTGAAGCAAAATATATCCCGATGATGTCAATGCTCTCACACGTTTCTCTGCCTCCTCCCGACCTAACCTCCTGCAAAGAACGTACTTTAGTTCAAAAATATTAAACTCCGAGGTATGTGCTACGATGCTTTCTGCCAGTAGCTTCTCTTTCAGCATTAAACCAAGAGGGGTTGAGAAAACAAGCTCAAGCAGAGTGCTGGTGTCAAACGCCATACTTCCCGTGAGCTCTTTCCTCATCCTTTTTCCTCCCCTCTAATAGTTCCCGGTAAGCCCCCTCAAAACCAGGCACGGGCCTGCATGCCTCCTCAAGAAGGTCGGGTCTCTTTTTCCTTATTAACAAATACCTAATAGCCTCGTTCAAATCAACCCTTCTTCCCAGTTTAAGCTGTAATTCTGAAGCCACCCTTAACAAAGCTTCCTTTACATCATCAGTGACGGATATTGTTGTTGGCATAGCAATTATAGTTATAATAGCAAATATATTAAATTTGCTAGGTGTGTAATCCCCGCAAAACGCGCGGCGCGCGCTTGTTTTCACGATGTTTGGTAGCCTTATGACCTTAACCGAATTACTTATCTATATGTACGCGCTTTTATCGGCAAGGCATATATGGAGGGCTGTCCAAGGCGGCGACGATGGAGGCGTGGACCTTGGAGGAGCGTCCCGATAGATGAAGCGCAGAAGCCCAGGGAGATAGTTTTCCTCCCAACAACAATACCTACAGACATGTTTAGACCAGGGGAAGTAGTAGAGCTCTACCCAGAGGAGCTCGCCGCATTAAAACTCATCTACATGGACGACTTAGAGGTAGATGAGGCTGCCCTGAAACTGGGTTTATCCAAAGCAACAATGTGGAGAATACTCGACTCAGGTAGGAGAAAAATAGTTGAGGCAATCATCCGCCTAAAGCCAGTGAGGATTATCCTCTCAGAGAATCTGAGCCAGGAACAAAACAGAAAGGTTTAAATATCCTGAAACCTGTTTCATATTCGGTGGAAAACATGGGTTGGGGCTGGTGTGGGAGAGGACCCTACCCAGGAAGAGGTCCATGGTCCTGGCTACCCCCGTGGCAGAGGCCAGGCTGGTACTTCGGCCGTGGCTGGTGCTGGTGGTACCTTTACTGGCTTTACGGGCCTTACTGGCCCTACTATCCTCCAGGGTTAACAGTCTCCGACCTGGAATCCTACAGGAAGTGGCTGGAGGAGGCAAGGGCTAGGCTTGACCGAGAACTACAAGAACTAGAGAAGAGAATTAAAGAACTTAAAGAGAAAGGAGAACTTAAATAGATTTTTCTTCTCCTCTATTTCCTGAGCCGTTTCCTTAGCAGCTACGAGAAGAGCTCTCTCCATAAACTCCAATGGAAGGCTCACCGGCAACCCCTCTTTGCAGAGACAATTTCGGGAACGCAGGGAATATGAATAAAGCCCGCCTTTCTAGGGTACCCGGTCGCGCGCTCGCAGGGGCGTCTTAAGGGCAACTCCTACTTATACATTTTCCCAGTCAGGCTCCTGGGAAGAAAAGATAACTACTACAAATAAGTGGTAGTGACATAAAATTTAAATCTTTGTATCTTGGTTTAATGAATGATGAGTGCAAAACAAAACAGGTTAATCATACCGGCTTTAGCTCTCTCAATAATTGCGCTGCTCGTAAGCCTTTATGCGGTTGTAGCTGTGCAATCTCTGGCGGCTTCCATTAACGAGCTTCAGAGCTCCTTGAACGAGTTAAAAAACACTGTCAGCAGCCTTCAGCAGCAGCTAGCCAAGCTTCCCACTCAGCTACCAACTCCTCCTGCTCCGAAAGTTAAGCTTGTAGTTATTGGTCCCTGGAGTGGTGATGAAGCAAAATACTTCCAAGCAGTGATAGATGCTTATGTAAAGACGCATCCCAATGTTGACATCGAATACAGAACAATGAGGGCTGAGGACGTTGCAGCAGTGATGCCTGTACAGTTTGCTGCTGGGGTTGCTCCCGGAGATGTGATCTTCGGCTGGGCATGGTTTATTGCTAAAATGGGCAAGGAGGGACACCTAGTCGACTTGACTGGAGTAGTAAATGAGAAGGAGTACGTCCCCGGCATCGTTGACACGGTTAAAGCTGATGGAAAGATATGGGGAGCCCCCTTCACGATGTGGCTTAAGCCGGGATTCTGGTACCGCAAGTCGTTCTTCCAGAAGTATGGGCTTGCTGAGCCAAAGTCGTACTCCGAGTTTGTCCAGCTACTGGAAAAGATAAAGGGGATACAGGGCGTGAAGAACCCACTAGCTACTGGCGACGGGGTAGGCTGGCCAATCTCAGACATTGTTGAACATTTCATTATTGCCTACGGTGGACCACAAATGCAATTAAACTTAATTTCGGGCAAGACTAGGTTCAATGATCCAAGCGTGCGAAAGGTATTCACAGACAACATAGTTCCCCTACTCCAGAAGGGCTACTTCAGCGAACCAACTGAGTGGACTACAGTCATACCTAAGTGGTGGGCAGGCGAGTACGGGCTTTACTTCATGGGTACATGGATCACTGGAATGGTTCAGGATCCAAGCGACTTAGACTTCTTCCCACTGCCCGAGAGCAAGGGTGTTGTTGGAGGAGCGGATTACGCCTTCATACCAAAGTACTCAAGGAATGTTGATGCTGCAATCGACTTCATCAAGTTCCTGGCTACTGAGGGTCAAGGAGTGCACGCGAGCGTCCCCTCTGGAAAGATTCCAACGTGGACGAAAGTCCCGGTAAGCCAGCTCTGGGGACCAATGCAAAGTGTCTACTCCAAGATTACGCAGAGAGGCATGGCGATCCTCCCAGACTTGGACGACTCCGTCGGAGGCGATTGGCAGAAGCTCTTCTGGGATCAGCTTAAGCTCCTATGGGTGAATCCCGGAGCGCTGGATTCTGTTCTTAAGACCTTGGAGGCTAGCCAACCTAAACCTTAAAATTTACAAAAAAATATTTTTTTGGTGAGGTGCTTGAGAAAACAAGACTTCAAAGACTTATTGATGTTTCTCGGAGCTCCTCTACTCACGCTAGCAATCTTCGTAGTTTACCCAATTGTTGCTACTATCGTTATTAGCTTCACGAAGGGGGGTCTCTCCTTTACGCTTGAAAACTACCGCGAGGTCCTGCTGGAGACGATCCCCCTGAAGGCACTGGTAGTAGCCAATCCTGAACCTTATCCTCCTTGGGGCGCACTAGTCCATAATGCGGTTTGGATTCTAATAGCTGTACCGGCAGTTGTTTTCCTCGGAATGCTTCTAGCCTATGCTTTGAGGA
>JAJHRM010000239.1 GCA_020832965.1 Thermofilum sp.
CTCAACACCTCTAATACTCTCTAAGGGAACCACGCCTAACGCACCCCTCAAGATTTCTACGAGGCCCCTAGCAGTATCCACATCAATCATTTTCTGCAACACATGCTCCTTCCACACCGCATTAAGTGCCTCGTACAATGCCAGGTCGAGACTTAAACCCTCTCCTAGCGGCTTAAGTAAGCCTCTCTTAGCCAAGTTTACTATAGCACTGGCATCAAACAGGCAGATCTCTACCTCCCCTCTCTATCCTCACGAATAAGAGATGCTACCTCCTCATCACTTATGTGGCTTAGCCTGGTACTCAGCTCCTTTCCATTCTCCTCAAGCCCCTCCAATACATGCCTCCTAACCTCCTCCTCAAGAGCCCTCCTAATCACGGGTCCCGGCTTGATACCATACCGCTCAAGCATCTCCTTTAGACGCCTAGGAATCTTGGCAGAGACAGTCACATAGCTCATTAATATCAAGTAGACATAAAGGCAGTTATATATCAGGTTTACCTAAATATCTCACCATAAACACGCGAGCTCCCGAGTAAAGAATAGGACTAGAACAAACAAAACAAGTTGCGAGAAAACTATAAGAAGAAGTAGAGACTTAAAAACCCCTTTTCCCAAAGTATTCACAAATGTGAAAATAAGGGAAACGAGATACCAATGGTGATAGATTACATTGAAAACACATGCATTGCATAGCCTAATCAACCATAAGGCACTTTAGAAAGTGGTTTATCCTCTCCTGTTCTCTATGTATTCTTCCAATAGAGACTTCAAAGTTTCCAAATAGGCGAAGCCCTCCTTGACAGTCGGCTCGAAATAGCTCCACTCTCCCCAATCATTCCAAGTGTCAATCTTCAAAATAGGCAACCTAGGATCAAGATACTTCAAGGCTATCTCTAGCCTTTTCTTGAACAGGTCTGCACCACGAGGAAGAGGAACCTGCGGTCCACCCCAAGAGTAAGAGTTATCGAAACCTGGCGCAACAGTTACAATGAAGTCCTTCCCCCAATCCTTAGTAAACCAGTACCATGCATCTAGCTGTTTCGCGTAATAGAACTCATATTTATTTACATATTCCTCTGTGTTCAATCCCACTTGATGCAAACCTATCCACCCAGTAAATGCATCCACAACTCTCAAACCGTCCCCACGATACTTCTTTAAAACAAACTGGAAATATTCATCTGAGGGCATTGTAGGGATCCTAGGGAACCAATCAGCAATAATGTATACCTTGTCTCCAAACATTGCTTTAACAGCCCTATAGGTTCCTGCCTGATTGAAGAAAGCACCCTCATCCCAAATATATAATACAGGCTTCCCATCAATTCTCAAATAATTTTCATTATCAGCAAACCTCATCAGCATCTGAACAAACCAAATAAAAGTTTCATTATTCCTTGGGAGACTCAAGTCTATAGCCCACTCTGGGATATCTCCGCCCTGCTTACCATACGTGAAATGTCTTATAGATGGACCCATAAGCCAAGCAACCTTAACCTGACCAGTCGAAAGTAGCGCCCTGCAAATAGTAAAAACCTTCACCATGATGCCTGGCCACCAATGATTCTGAGAGTCTAGCAGGAACACGTTTACACCATACCCAGTAGCCCAGTCAACATGTTTCATTAACACAATATCGCTAATAGTATCGTACCTTCCCAGTAAGGGGTCATCGTCCTTACGAGGAATAGAAGACATATCAAACGGCAAATACACAGCCATAACAATTACTCCCTTATCAAAGAGCACCTTTCCAAAATTTTCATACTGCCTAATATAAGGTAAATCCAGCTCTGCTCTGTGCTCGTTCCCGGCAAGGTCTCTGACGAGGGCGACTATTTTGTATTCTCTTCCTCCGACTATGTCTTGTATTTGGACTGAGAATTTCTCTTCTAGGCTGTCGAATTTCCCGTCTATGGGTGTTAGGTTGTATACTCTTTCCTTGTCTGGTGGGAAGACTTTTGGGTAGTCTTCTGGCCTCATCCCGTAGCTTCTAACCATGTATGTGTATTCTACTGGTATGAATCGGAGCTCCGCGTACACTATTGGTGTCTTGTCGTCCCTAGCTGTGAAGGTCACGTTTATGTCGTATATCTTGTCAAGCACAACCCTCGTGGGTGTCCAGTTCAGCCCTAGAATCTCTGGCTTTGTCGGGTTGACAAGCCTGTCGTCGAAGAGCCTCCGCTCAGCCTCACTCACAGTGTTGTCTGAGAGTACCTGGCTGAGCAGCATCGCCACCTCGATGGATCCTCTCTTCTCCCTGGGCAGTGAGGCGTAGAGGTCTACAAGCCCCCTAGAACTCTCATTAAAGTCTACAACGTTCTTGAAGAGGAGAGCCTCCTCTTCGGGTAGCTTCCCCAAGGCGTATGCAAGCAGATAGTTGGGCCTGTAGGGGTCTGTCCCATAAACCCTCTCCACATCGTCAGGAATACCGTCACCATCAGAATCAACAACAGTTACATTGCCGCCAGGCACAGAAACATTCACAGGAGCCTGTACGGGAGCACGCCCACCACCAACAAGAAAGCGATAAACAAGAAGCAAACCAAGAGCAAGCAGAAAGAAAACAGCCAAGACAGCAAGCCTCCTCAAAGAGGATCGCCCAAGAAAAATGTATCGACTCGAGGATTTAAGGCTTTCCCATGGCATTGCTGAGTAGTTACCGTGCGGAGGCAAAACTCCAATTAAAGATCTTCGTCTGACCATCTCATGCTAATGTCTAGGAGTATCTAGCTGTGTGTATGTTCTCTGTAAAAGCACGCACGTCTAGAACTGGCATCTTTCACGAGCCTTTCTCCTGTTTTCCCTTAGAGCCTCAGCCTCCCTGTCGATATCGTATTCTGCGCGCGCTTAAATTTGATTATTCAACGGTATGCTTTTTCTCTTTGCTCAACTAATAACTCATGCATTTTTTTGGAATCCCATAGAACTTCATAGATTATTCGGATGTCACCAATTCTAACTCCTAGGTATCTTTATATTCTTTAAGCTTTTTGACATCATATTCGGCAGGAACCGGGTTATCACGAAAAACTAGAAGTAACACGATTATTCCTTGCTAGTATGACTCAAGTTGCCTCTCAATAGCCTTTTAAGCTCTCCTAGAGACTATGACCTGAAACAAAAGCTTCAGCCTTGAGTTTTCAGTTTCTTTAAAAAAATCTTCAAGGCGTACACTAAGACCTTCAGCTATTTCCTTTTTCGCCTCTGCTAACTCTTTTTTCTCTTCTTCGCTTAACTCTTCCTCGGGTAGAAGCATGGCTCTAAGCTTAAAAAGTTCAATCCTAACTAGGTCCAGCCTACCTAGAACTAATCTCAACTGTTCTTCAGTGAAAGTTACGCTCATTCCTACGCGCTAGAAACATTACTGAAAACTAGAGATTAAAGATTTTTTCAATGGTAAAATGAAAAACCAAAGCGCATGATTTTAGCCAAAGTCTAGAGAAGCAACAGTTCAGCCTCTTTGAGGACTCCGCGAACAACGTCAACTTCAAGCCTCCTACCATCACTACGACTCCAACCTCGCTGATGTCTCTCTCCACAGGTTCCCAAAGGCTTTAAACTTCCTCCTCTCTACGGGCTTTACGCCAAGTTATTCCAATATATCGCATCCAACCGCGCGCTAGCCGATCTATCAGTTTCTTATAGCTCCATAGATTCGTGCTCCCCTTTCCTGCTTTATTTTGCGCTATGCCTAGCGGGTACCCTATGAAAACTATACCGGTATTCCTCTTAACTGCCTCGCGAGCTAGGTGCGAAGCAAGGTTCGCGAATGTTTGGTCCCTCCGCCTCCTCCTCTTGTCGAAAAGCCTCCTGCGCTCCTCCCTAAGGACGGCTCTGTCAGCTTCCTCCAGCCTTGACAGCAACGTGTCCACCTCCGCTATTTTCTTCTCATAGTAGTCAGACTTGAGCACTTTGCCCTTGTACAATAGCGCACGCCGCTACCCTCCCCGAGACAAGCCATTAGAGCGCGAGCTCCCGCCTCCAACCTGCTCAACCTACCCTCCACGCGCGCGTCCCGTGTTCGAGTCCCGGCCGGGGGACCACCCCTCCAGAGGCTTCTCGCGCACTCAAGCTGGCAGTGTAGGGATGCAGAGCTTGCAGCGCTGCGCTGAGAGCGTGCTGAGCAACGGGTTTTTTTAACAGCCCCCGGGCTTGTAGCAGTGATGGAGGGGGTTGGCGCGAAGCTGAGGTGGTGGGTCGAGTACTTCGAGGAGGCCAAGAGGATCAGGAGGAGGTACGCGGACTGGGAGTTCATCAAGTCGCAGCC
>JAJHRM010000019.1 GCA_020832965.1 Thermofilum sp.
CCTTGTCCACCACAGGCTTGAAGTACGAGAAGGCCTGGCCCAGCAGCAGCCCCTCAACCCTCTGGGGGTCGAGGTACCGGAGCACGTGCCAGGGCATCACGAAGTCCGGGTCGTCGCCGCTCCGAAACACCCCCCTCACCACCGCGCGCGTAATCCTCAGCGCGTCCCTCGTCCTCTGCAGGTTCGGGTGCCTCGTCACAACGTCGTACAGAGCCTCCACGTAGCTCGGGTGGAACGGGGCGTACTCGTCCAGCCTCGAGGCGCGATCCACAGCAACCTTCCCAAACACCTCCTGCTCCGAGCTGTAGAGCTCGAGGTACCTGCTCCTGAGCTGCGCTGCCGCGGCGGCGTCCACGCTCTCGAAGATCCTCTTCTTCAGCACGTGAACCACGTCCTCCGGCGCCAGCGGGACATCGTAGGCAGCGGCGACCCTGCCGAGAGCCTCGCGTAGCATCCTTGCCTCCCTCTCGTAGGCCTCCACGCACCTCTCCTCACCCGCGCGCACCTCCAGGGGCAAAGTGACCACGAGAGCGGTCCTCGTCCCCTCAACCGCCCTGGCGAGGCTCTCGAGGAAGGCGATGACACCCCGCCCGTAGCCCTGCAACCTCTCATCTGAGCTACCCGTGAACCTGGAGGCGTACTTCGCGATCTCGTCCACAAGGATCACAGCGGGCTCCTCGCCCAGGAGCCTCCTGAGAGCCTCGGCGGTGGGCGGGTACACCTTCTCGTCCTCAGACCTCAGCGCGTCGTAGCGGCCGAGCTGGTGAGCCAGCGAGCCCCAAACCGTCTGCACCCTGTAGTGGGCAAGGCTCAGCGGCTTCTCCGGGTTCGGGCACAGCTCGTCCGACTCCCCGTCCAGCACGACCAGCCTAGGCCTCGCCTCGGCGTACAGCCTCGCCAGCTCCGCATCCACCGCCGCGAGCGCCCCAGGCCTCTTGACAGCGTGAAGGATCGCCACCAGCAGGTGAGTCTTGCCACCGCCGTACAGCGAGAAGAGCGGGAAGACCCTGCGGAACCCCCTCCCGTGCAGCGTCTCCGCGACCTCCCTCAGAACGCGTTTCATCGAGTCCGAGAAGTGGGTCGCCGCGAAGAAGCGGTCAGGGTCCCTGTAGACCTCGTGCCCCCTCCCGAAGTACACGTCGGCGAGCGACGGTGCCAGCAGCTCGTCCAAGCTCTCGTCGAACAGCTCCTCCCTAGCCCTCGCATACCCCTTAAGCCCCATGCAACCACCCCTCCAGAGTCCCAGCCCCGGTAGCGTAAGAGGTCACACGCTGGCACAAAGCCCTCTCAGGGTCGTTCAACGGCAACAGCCTACCCCCGAGGACCCTGGCCAGCCTCAAAGCCTCCTCCACCAGCACAGCGTTCAGCGACCTCAGGCCGTCAAGCCTCTCCCGGAACGACCTCACATCCAGCGCCACAGCGTAGTACTCCAGCAAGTGCAGCACATCCACCGCGCTCCTCAGCTGCGGCCTCTTAGGGTCAAGACCACGCTCGCGCATAAGCTCCACCAGCTCATCCCTACCACCACCCCTCGGCTCCAGCAGGTGGAACGCCTCACCCCTCCTCTCGACAACCCTGAGCTTGTTTACCAGTTCCTTGCTGTCCAAGCCCGTGCCGAAGCTGATGATGTGAACCGCGCTCCGGTCCATCACCCTCCTGCCAGCCCTCCTGCTCGGCAGCAGCAGGATCTTAGCAAGCATGTAGAAGAGAGCACCTGTATCCCTCACCTCCTCCCCAGCCTCGCTGCCACCCACGTACCGCGAGATCGCCCTCGCCAATCCGCGAGCAGCGGCAGGGTATGCGCGCTCCCTCACGAACTTCCCCACGTCGTCCACGCCCACGATCCTCTCCCTCGAGGTCACAGCCGAGAGCGTGGCAGCCAGCGTCCCCACGAAAAGGTCAACGCCCGAGCGGCCCGCGCGCAGGAGCTCGAGAGCCCTCTCCTCCGCGGAGGCGAGAGCCTCCCGGTAAACCTGATCCCACAAAGCCTCGCCCCTCACACCGGGCCTCCAGACCACCACGATCGACGTGTCGAGCGCGGCTTTACCCCTACCCGTAACACGTAACGCAAATTCAGTGGCGACCGGGAACGCGGCGGTGACGCGGAAGCCCGCCCTCCAGCCGGCGGAGATCAGCTCCTCCCAGGCCTCCGGGTCCGTGTGCGCGTAGTAGGTGACCAGCAGCCCGTCGTCCTTGAGCAGGCGCCTCATCGAGAGGAACGAGCGGTGCAGGAGCTCGATGAAGTGCCTGCGCGTCTCCTCCTCGCTAACCTCCCGACCACTAAAGTAGCTCAACCGGCCAGCGTTAAGCCCAACCTCCCTCGGCGCCAGCTCCTCCCACTGAGTTCTAAGTTCTCTGTAAGTCATCCCGACGCGCTTAAAGAAAGCCTCTACTGCGAACCGTGGGGCAAGCCCACTATTACTCGCGTCACTCAACGCACGTTTTAACCAAACATAGAAAAAGTCGCTAAGTTCCACGTATGGCACATCATCTCTGTACGGCGGATCGGTGACTACAAGATCAAATTTTTCACTGCTAAGACTACTCAAGAGAGTCGCATCATCGAGTATGACTTTGACCCCGCTCAAGCTATTAGAAGCGGCGAATATTAGATAGGATAAACCATCTTGTGTATTACCTAAAATACCCATATATGTTAGAGGCAGATCCGGTATAGGAGCTATTTCACACCAGTTCCACTGCATAGCAATACCACGCATTGATAACGTATGTGCAACTTTATTCCATGACCAAGATCCAGGATTCCATAGAGTCACTATAGTATTGTAATCCACGTGCTTCATTAGCGTCATTGCCAGGTACGCTGTTATGGCTTCCGCATACTTGAACGCGTCCTCCTTGCTCCATCTTTCTCTCAGCTTCTCCTCCTCAACCTTCTTTCCAGCCTCCCTGATCAGCTTAACCAGCTTGACGAGAGTCAGGAGCTGGCGCGGGTTGAAAAGTTTATAGAATTTATCGAAACCCCAAATTATTATGCTAAGATTTCCAGCAGTTCCCGAAGTATACTTCCATAAATCTTCCGATGGTATATCTGGGTCACCCCACATCTTCCTTAACTTTTCTAGGGCTTTCCACAGCCTCTCCGTGTCCTGCTTTGTCGCCGGTTCGAACTCGAGGTCTCCCTCTCTCACCTTCACTTTCACGAGGAGGGTTGGCTTGGCGGGGCTTTCGAGGAGCTTCTCCAGCTCGATCCTACCGCTCAAGTACTCCTCGAGCATCCGGTTCCACTCCCTGAGCGCGTGCTTGACGTACCAGACGGCTTCCGCGCCCTTCGGCTTCTCGACGCTGTGCCGGTTCAGCTTGGGCAGGTAGTAGCGGATCTGGTTCCCGCAGTGGAGGCAGGTCGCCGCCTCGCCGCGTGCGTTGACGTTCGGGTGCCTCACGTTATACTTCCTGCCGCCGACCTCCACGTAGCCTTGCCTCGCGTTCACCTTCGCTTTGATCAGCTTGGCTTTCAGCTCCCTATTGAGGTCCACGACCTTAACCGAGCCGTTCTCCCAGTCCATCCAGGCGAGCCTGCTGAAAAGGCCGCTCCTAGCCCCCTCCTCTCCCCCCTCGCCCTCCTCTTCCTCCGATGCGGCCTTGGATACTCTCGCGAGCCACCAGTTGCCGATGAGGGGCGTGTACTTGCCGCAGTGGGGGCACTTGACCTCCCAGGTGCCGATGCAGACCGCCACGTCCGGGTCGTAGAGCTCCTTGATGTCGGGGTCTTGGGCGAGCTGCTCCGCCACCCACCTGCCCCACCTCTCCACGTCCTTGACGAGCTGCTGCCCCAGGCCCTTCTCGACCGCCCACTTCGGGTACTCGAGGACCGCTTTGAGGAAGACGTAGGCAGTGGGTAGCAGCTCGACCGCGACGACCTCGCCGAAGCCGAGCCTCACCGCTTCGAGGGGTATGCTGCCGAAGCCGGCGAAGGGGTCGAGCACCCTCATCTTCGCGAACCGCTCCCTCCACTCGGGAGGCGGGCTGGGGTTCTCCCTGTGGGGGACGTTCTCTACCTCGTTCCTCATGTTCACCCTGGTGCGCAGCACCTGGCTGACGAACATGCTCACCTTCGCGTCAGCAGGCAGCGCCGCGGCTGCGAGCACGGCCCTGGCGCTCGCGAGGGGCTTCCTGGTCCACCAGAAGACCATCTCCCAGAACTCGGGCCTCCCACCGCCCTGCTTCTCCTTCGCGGCGGCCTGGTTCACGATATCCATGGGGAAGTCAGGAGACTCGATAAGCGTCTCCATAGCCGTAAGGAATGCCGCATAGACTTTAATAAACCTTTTTAAGGCTGTGCAATAACCGTATTACACTGTACCACCTTATTTTTAGCACTCTGCTTGGAGGGTTCTGTCAGGAAAAGGCTTATGCGTTGCACAGTGACGGCACGGCTGGCTGCTCGGCTTTGCACGGCCTCCTGCGCGCGGACAGCTACCAAGGGAGGAAGAGGGAAGCTGTACTGTACTCAGTGGCGGCGCACTACGAGCATGAGGCGCTGCTGGACTGTAGGAGGGCGAGCACAGCCTTTTCGAAGACCTGCTCAAAGCTCATTATTATATTCAGCTCGCTGTGATTCACGGGGAAAGACGCCTTGGCTCAACTACCTAAAGCTGCAGGCGCACAGGATAACGGTTAACGCAATCGAGCTTGAACCCGAGCTTGGCGTCATGAAAGATATCGTGTACCGCGAGTGCAGGGGCGCTCGCAAGCGCGTCAGCGAAAAGCCTTAAAGCAGTTTAAAGCCTTTAAAAACCGTGCCTTACCTGTTTGGTGCAATGGTAAAATTTGAACATGGAAAGTTTAAACTTGAGCCATATAATCCTACCGAGCTGAATAATAATTTTCCCTTTCTAGAAAATAAGGTAATTATAGGAAAGCTTATTTCTATGTATAAAGATGGTATGATAATAAAAATTAACAAAGATTTTAAATTCAAGTTTATTAGATCTGAAAATACTATGATTGGTGAAATTTTAGAGCCTAACCCAATAGAAGCGCTTGGTTTGCCAACAGACTCTTATTACCTCGTCTCCATTTGTAAGTTTGAAAAAGAGGGTGAGAAACTGCTATATCCGATAGCAGATAATATCTTACTAAAAGGAAGTGCTCCTCCTTATTTTGACGAAGAAATTAAGAGAATTTTAAGAGAGGAAGAAGCAAATTTGATTTTAGAGGGCACAGTTTTTCATCCTCACCTAGAAAGATGCATTTCATATCTTAAGGAAGCACTCACCTCGTTTAATCAAGAAATTTATCCGAACACGAAAACTTCCTGCAGGAAGGTCTTGGAGGAGATTAAAGGGATCACGAGCAAGTGGAAGACCGTGGACTGTAGCGAAAGCTTGTGTGAGAAGCTGAAAGCAGTTATAAATTCTCTGTATTCATTCGCCTCCATAGGAGGGCCGCACAAAGGAGTTGCTACAAAGGAAGAAACAGAATTTATTTTAAAAACCACAGCATCATTATTGTTCTACGTTAATTCGCTTCTTAAAAACCAGAGGGTGAGTGAGAGCCCATGCACCAACTAGCAGAGAGCGCGCGCATGTAAACGTTTTTTAGAATGAAAAAGCTAGCTCAGCAGCTCCTTGAACACGTCTTCGTTGAGCTTGTTGATGGCAAAGGCTACGAGCATGTTCTTGGGCCTGGGCTTCGGCTTGTCGAAGACCTTCTCCACCTTGATTCTTAGGCGGTAGGGCCAGATGGCCTTCCCCTCCTCCCTCTCCCTGGGCCACAGGGACTCGCTGCCCTCGAACTTCCCCTCGATGACGCCGTAGCCCAGGACTCCCGCCCTCGTCGCGTAGAAGATGACAATGTCGCCGGGCTGCACCCTCGCCCACAAGCCCCTCGCCCTCTTGCCCACGCCCCAGACGCCTTTTTCGCGCGCGCCGCGCGCGCTTTCTAACCTTATCGTTGGCCTTGTACGCGATTCTATTGAGGGGTTTGCTTACTATCTCATATACCTGTTTTTTGCGAATATAAGCAGGGGGCTTGTGGTTTGGGAGATTCAGCTTTGAGAGAATTATTTATTATTTCATAGCGTTACTGATCATATTATCAATACTACCATCGCTTCCATGAGGCATACGCGCGCGCTTTAGCTAGTTAGTTAAAAGATCTAGGATCTTCTTGGGAATTATGTAGGTTTTTCCGCAGTATTTGCAGACTATCTTGGTGTCTTTAGAGTTTAATGGGGCAGGCGCGCCGCAGTATGGACATTTTACTAGAATCGTGCCGTCCTCAGC
Source organism: Thermofilum sp. (assembly GCA_020832965.1). Next base: position 6,249 of record JAJHRM010000019.1, read on the forward strand.
TAGGCTGAATTCTGCAACAATGTTGTAGCTTATTGTTTCCTTTGGTCTATGCTTTATCTCGTAGATTAGAGCTGAAATGTTCTTTCTGAACTCCTTCATTTTCTCCGCTTCTTGGAACTTTAGTGATACAGCCTTGCGATGTTTCAGTTCTAGGAGAACTGCTGAATATGAATAAACATCTACGTCATTTATATCGTTCAAGAATACTTCAAGGTAAACTTTTTCGTAGCCGCTGGGCTCTCTTTCCGATAGGAACCAAAAATAATAACCATGACTATGAATAAGGAAAGAATGGAAAGCGAGAGTAATAGGTCTCCTATAAATTTGTATTCTGGGAGAAGAGACAAAATGAATCCAGCGGGGATAAGAAATATAGATAGAGCGGCAAATATCATAATTTAAGAAATAGAGCTTTAAATAAAATAGGCATCCGATTGAAACTCTCATCAACTTTGTATTCATACTCTAGGTGAATGAGCCTTTTGTCTGTTAACAATAAGTCTCCTTCCGCAGTGTCTTGAAGCTCGAAGTCAATGCTCTCAAAGCATTCAGGAACTTTCCTAAGCTTACCAGCCTTTACCTTCTTATAGATTTGAATAACTTTCTCGTCAGAGCCCAAAGCTACGAACTCGTCCCAGTTCCTAAAAAGCATGTCTACTGCTGTTGTGCTCGCATGCCATCCCCTTAGGCGCAAGTCATTATAGACCTTTCCAAAAAATAAAATTTATCTTCAAAATCTTTTAGCGCGCGGCTACTGTTTCTCACCTAGTTAAACTAATCCAACAATATAAACTGGTTCTATGCAGTATATAGCCTCTCCCAATTGTTTCAGATAGTTTTCGCGGAGCAGTGAGAAATAAAAATATATAGATCCTTATCGAGAAACAAGTTGAAGTTTTATGAATTACTGGACTCTTGTCGGCACGCTTGACAACTGGAAGATTGGGATCGAGAGGGGCATCTGGGGCGTCAGGGAGAGGGCCAGGCCGCTTTGGGGCAAGGTTCAGCCGGGCGACAAGGTCGTATTCTACGCCGTCAAGACAGGCGTCCTGGGCTATGGCACCGTGGAGGGCAAGTTTGAGAGCAGGGAGCTTCTCTGGCCCGAGGAGAAGGAGAAGGGCGAGCCGATCTGGCCAATGAGGCTCAAGATAAGGGTCGAGAAGGTATATAGGGAGCCAAAAAAGAAGCCAGACAAGATGCTCGTAGGCTTCCCAATAAACAAGCTGGACCCCGAGACGTTCGAGGAGGTAGCCGGGGAGAGGTAAGGCGTGCTTACCAGCTGACCGTGCGGTTGAACACAACGCCCCCGTAAGAGTTCGTAAAACTTCAAAAAGTGTAGCACCTCTTTACTGCGATGGGCAGGTTATCTCGTGATGAAATTTTAAGAAGGCTTCTTCAAGCTGAGCTTGCCGATGTGGAGAGGATGATTCAGGAATGCGTATCGGATCCTTCGTGCTTTATTGATGAGCTGGTTGAGATTATTTCGGGTTTCATGTGTGAGAGATGTGATAATATGCTTGCTAATGTTGAGAAAGCTAGTATAAAGTTGCGGGTTTTTGCCTTGGCTGAAGCCTGCTATAGCCTGTTCTTAAAGGCGCACACGGGCAGGAGGGGTTACAGGGTTGAAACATCCTCTGTGAGCAGCGTGAGGGAGCTGGATGAGTCCTACGCGATGCTGAGGAAGCTTTTGTCAACAGGTGAGTACAGGTTGGTGGTTATGCCGAGAGAGGGCTACCTGTTTTTCAAGAATTACTACCCTTCTAGCTATGACCCCGAGAAGCTTAGGAAAACTGTAGCCTTGTTAAGGGGGGTTGTAGGGCTCATGAAGAAGTACGCAGGCATTAGGGAGAGGTACGGTGAGGAGCTTGAAAGCATTGATAGGGTCCTTCGAGGGCTTGGCGGCTATGCGCCTTTGGACGCCTTTCTAGCTGGGGAATAGAGAGAATAACCTTGTCAGAGCTGCTTTTAGGCGTGCTGCGAGCTGGCGCAGTAGAGAGAGAAACCGCTTAAAGAGGAACTGAACGATATTCTTCTTTGCTAGTTCTCGGGTGGTACCTTCTGCAGGGGCCTGAGGCTCTTCGGCAACAGAGAGCTGCGGAGCGCTTTGGGGTAGGGCCTCCTCGGCAGGCTGAGGGGCGGGCAGAGCGCCTACTCTGCGTTCGCCGAGGAAAAGCGTCTCGACTTTTGCGCTGAACTCGGCAGCTCCGCCACCGTAGCCCTCCAGGTCCCTTAGTTGCACCCTAGGTAGGCCTCTGCTCTCAACCTTTATCACCTCGTTCTTAACTTCCATTATGTCTTTCGCCGCCAGGTGAAGGACTAGCGCGCCGCGCCTCAGCTTCGGCCTGTCCTTGCTCCTCGGGTAGCGTAGAACTCTGCCACGCATCTGCACGTACGCGGCTATGCTTCTCACGGGTCTTGCTATGACCAGTGCATCGAGGTCGGGGTCGTTGAACCCTAGCTTTGCCATATCCACCGCAATGAGGATTCCTGATTTGCTCCTTACAAATCTCTCGATCTCACCATGCGGATTAGGGACATTGGAGTGTGCGACGAAAATGTGCTCAGCACTCCTCAGCTTTTCCCTCAGCACCTCGCCCCAGATGTCGGCTTCTCTCGTGTTGGGAGCGAGTACCAGGACTTTAGCGCTGCGAGGTAAAGCGTACCTATTCAGGCCAAAGTGTCTCTCAAGCTCGTCCAGCATCCTCTTAGCGTACTCTCTCACTCTGCCGTAGCAGGAACCCCTCCAGAGGTCGTGTCCGCCCCTGAACTGCGCGGGAGCTCTGAGCAAGTGGAAGTTTGAGCGGTAAAAGCGGGCGACGAGATGATCGACTAGGACTGGCTGCTCGCGGGGTTCTATCCACTTCCTCCTAAGCATCAAATCGTAGGAGAGTATCGGTTCGCCGTGTAGTAGCAAGTCATGGGAGCAGGTTTTCCCAGCGACCGTTATGCATGTCTCCCCGACCGGTGTCGCTGTGAATCCCAAGGCTATAGGCGCGCTTTTAGCCAGCTGTGCCATTAGGCTTCCTAGCTTATGCCTAAGGCTCACCATGACGTGAGCCTCGTCGATGAAGACCGCTAGAACTCTGCTTCTCAGCTGCTGTTCTACGGTTGAAAGACGTTTAGTATGCCTGAGCTTCTTCAGAGCGTGTGGGCATAGCATAATGACGTGATTGTATTCGTTCCCGGATTTCCTCACCCTGTCAACGATCATCGAGAGAGCATCGCTCAAGCTGCGGGTGCTACGGAGGGGGATTAAGGTAGAAGTAAGGGCGAGGAGGACGCCATCACCGGCCCAGCGCCCCTTTATCCCGTGCCTGATGAGTTATGTGCGTAGCGAGGCAAGCGCTTTTGCATCGCTGCTGATGCAATAAACGAAGAAGCTGGGCTGCTCGAATCCTTCGCGAGCCCCACTAGCAATCGCTAGCGGCTCAAACAGCTGGAACTTGATCCTTGTGAGGGGGGAGAACACGAGGACGACGTTGCGTTGACTACCCTCCCTGATATGCCCTCGCAGGTGTACAGCCGCGAGCGCTAGAAGAGACAGCAGAACGGACTTTCCCGCGCCTGTCGGCATCTGCACGATCTTTTTGCACTCGCTTTTCTCTAGAATTTCACGGACAAAGTTCCTGAGACCCACCCTGTGCAGATACCTTAGATTCCAGCCCTCGCCTTTAACTGCCCGAAAACGACCGAGGAAAATGCTCTCTATTTCCTCCGCCACGCCATCGATGCTGCCAGCGTCCCCTGAGTAAGAAGGCACATAAGAGTGGACAAAAAGGCCTGTATTTAGTTTTTGGCATAGCTGCCTGGCAAAACGCTGAATAAGAGACGTGCCCGCGCGCTAGGTTTTCAAGGCAAGACCGCAATCTACAGGATGACCGGTTATGGCTGTTGGCAGAATAGAGGATGCCGGAGCGAGGCTTTACGCTGCAGAGAGCCATCTTAAGGAGTCCGACTACCCCGGTGCGATGCTCAAAGCCCAGATGTGCATGGAGCTCTCGATTAAGGCTCTTCTTGACGAGCTGGGCATAAGCTATAAAACTAAGGAGGGGAGATACCACACGATGTCAGCGATAAAATCCCCGAAGCTTTTGAGAAGCTGAAGCAATGCCTGCAGGACTTGAAGGAATACGAAGTTAAGTCGATAAGAGTGGAGTCAGCTAGATCCGCTGTGCTCCTGCGGCTCTTAACTTCGATCAGAGAGTATCTGGAGTATGGCGTGAACGGGTTAGCGGGTTCTAAAGAAGTATTCGAATTCACATTCGCTGAGCGCGCGCCAGTGCAACTAGCCAATGCAGCTTCACATACTAAATTAAGGCTTCTTCAGTATATTAATGTGTTTAGTCGTCTATTCAGCGTTTCAGCCCCCTGTGAAACCCCGCTTTTTTCTTAGCTACTAACGCTCTCATCCAACCCTCCACGGCTATTATTGCTACGATGATCATGATCGCCATCAAATCAACTACTCGCCACGTGGTAAGCTTGCTCTCAAGCAACTGGTAGGAGCTTGAGGCTCCTCGTAGCTACTCCTCAGTTGATTGTCATTGTTTTCAGCTGCGTGCAGTTGCTCTCTAGGCATTTGAAGTTTTCTAACACTTTGTTGTAATTCTGTTAGCGCGCGCTAACATTGCGGACGGTAAAGCTTTTGCTCGGCATCGCTAAATATGCTTGTATTTCCTTTTCATCGAGCTCTTTTTTAAGTAGTCCTATATCTTTGGCATTCGCTATTTTGGAGCGCACGCGCATGCCTTACAGAAGAGGGTTGTAGACGACTGAGAATGTTCCCATCTTGGAGTAACTCCTCAGCTCTCGCTCGTTCTGGACAATTTCTAAGGGATTCTGGCTATTTTTCAATAGTGCGCGCAGTGTAATACTGAGGTAATCTTAAATGAGCTAAGTTTTGCTCATTTATTCGAAAAATTTTTTTACTTAAATCTTTCCAATAAAAAACAGATAACATTGATGAACGAGGAAAAAGAGTCATCCTGGAATGGATTTCATACGACTATATTAAATTACTTAAGAGGGAAAACTTTCATGCATGATGGTCAATTGTCGGTGAAAGATCCATGTAGCCTTGAATCGAGATTATTTTCTATGCTTAGTTACGGGATCAGTAAAATACAGGATGCAACTACCAATATTTATGATATTGCTTGGAGTCTTTTTGCGCTCCGATATCTCGGCGAGAATGATAGACATCTGTCCGAAATGATCCAGGAGGCATTATCAATTATTGAGGGGAAAAGCTCTGAGGAATTGGCGGGGTATCTTTATGATTTTAGAAGAGCAGTAGGGGTTGCCTTATCTATATACATTCTTGGTAGAGAAAAACTACGTCTGTCAGAAACTACGCTCGAGGAAATATGTAAAAACTTAGTTGAGAACTCTGAACGAAGTGAAATTGGTGAATTAATTGGTGCTACTTTTCTGCTTTTAAAATGTCTTAATTGTAAAAATTTCGAAGAAAAAGTAAAGAAGCCACTACAGAAAGTGATAGAGACAGGTATAAAAGAGCCGGAATACCACCTTATTGATTTGTTATATGTTACATTTTTTGTAGCGATTTTAAATGATGAAATTTACATCGAAGAAATAATCAGAAAGATAAGTAAAAACGAACTTCTTCTAGACTACATTATGAATGAGCCTGAAGCACTTGCACTTTTCCTCTATTCGGTTTCGAAAGCAGCATACCTCAAAGATGATCAATTAGCTGAATGGTCTAAGGAAAAAAGAGAGGAAGCTGCGCGCTCGCTAAAGGAACTGTTAAGAAGCATATATATGGATTTCTTCGATCTATATTGGCAATCAAATGTTATCAAAGGAGATAAGATGAATATGATGCGACTTAATGTAGAGGATATTGATTCCCACTATCCACGTCCAGACCTAGTTTCTAAGATATTGATTTCCCTTTATGAAGCGGGGTATATCTATCCCTTCACGTTATCTAAAAAGGAAGCAGATGTTTATCGTCAAATTAAAGCTGAAGTGAAGGAGTATCGAAGGGTGAGAAGATATGAATTACTTTTACTTTTTGTCCTTTCTTCTCTCTTTTTAACCATGTTACCTGTGTTGTGGAACATTATTATTATAATGAAATTGAACTTAATTAATTTCCTTTGGACATATTATCATGTCTACTCCCTTATTATTTTACCGCTTATTGTAACTTTGTGCATAAGCATTTGGAGAAATGGATATGTATCGATACGTGAACTGGGAAAAATTATTGAGAGCATAATAAACTTTATACGAAATAAATCGGGGTGAAATCTTATGGGTATCCTACTAAATGTATTTGAAACTTCTTTATCAAGTCTTAAGGTTTGGAGATTACAGATATTTGCTTCTCCAAAATTTATTTTCCAAAAAATAAGGGAATTTTCTTATAACAGAATTGCTGAGGGTAGCTTTTCTGAGGGATTTTTGTTTTTTAAGGGTGATCCTGAACAAGTTATTAATGAATTAGAAAAAGTAAATAATCAATCGGAAAGAGTGTACTTCATTAGAGACTCTCTCCAAGAAATTACTCTAACGCCACAAGGAGATGAAAAACTTCTCAAAAATCTTCTCTACTCTTTGTTTGAGGGAGAACTTTATAGAAGGGGATTTATTGCACCTATAAGCAAAAGTAAAAGAGCTCTTCCAGATCCTGTGACCTATGAAACTCATAAAGAACTCTTTGTAAAGTTAAATAATGATATTGGTGTGCTCTATGGTTTAAGGTATATGTTTGAGGTATGTCCGCGAAACGTCGTTAGATTGTGGCTTGACCTTTACACCCCCCTCTGGTGGGTAACTGAGAAGCGACGTTTAAATAGGAAAGAAATTAGAGAAATAGATATAACGCTTAGCGAGCAGTATACTCATAAAGCAATTTTGCATCCTAAAGATAGATACAAGAAAACATTAAAAATTATAGATGTACTTTTCCCTGACGAATCTATCGAATTGAAGTTTAGAGATGGGGACATTATTTCTTTTTCAAAAAATATGTATTTAATTTCTAACATAGGAGAAGCTTATTCAACTTCATTCTCTTATGACGTTATTGATGAGCCTTCCCTACGGTTCAAATATGCTGTTTCCAAGAATCCGAGAGATGTGATTAGATATAAACCATATTTCTTTGGGGCATCTCTTAGAGATTTCCACGTGAAAGTAATAGTAGATAAAGCCATAAAAAATGAATTCTTTAATTTCTTTAAAAAATTAAAAGATGGCTATACGGGAAACTATACACGTTGGCCTGGATTTCGAGCATTGACGGGTGCTGAGCTTTACCTATCTGTTCCGGGTATTATAACTCTTGACAGTCAGGATCATATTTACGAGGATTTACTAAAAAACCTTGTTCAAATTTCTTCTGAAAGAAATAAATATCATCTCGTATTTATTGTAGTTCCAAGATTACTGGGTAACTTATACTATAAAATTAAAGCGTTTGCTATACAAAAGCAGATTCCCGTACAATTTATCCTAAAGGATACATTAACGAAAGATCCATTAGAGTTTACATTAATGAATATTGGTGTTGCATTAATTGCAAAGTTAGGTGGCAGACCCTGGATATTAGAAAAGCCCCTAACACTGGCACGTAGTCTTTTTGTAGGAATAGCTTTTCACTTAGATCATGAATCAAAAGATATCTATTATGGTGTAGTAGAAGTTTTCGATAAATTTGGAAGGCAACTAGAGTGCAAAATACAGATGTATAGATCACCGGTTACTATTCAGAATGTTCGAGGGCTATATATCCCTAGGAAAGATTTTGAGAATATCCTTGCAGAGCTGATAAAAAAGTATCAACCGAGTGAAATAATTTTCCATAAAAGTGCACCTTTTCATAAGGAGGAAAAAGAAACAATAGGAAATATTTGCAAAAAGGAGAATGTACAATATGCTTTACTACATATAGAAAAATCAAATCCCTACAGACTGTACATGGCATATAGTGAGGAACCCGACATTGCCCCTATTCGCGGGACATTGGTATTTGATGCTTATAATAAAAATAGGGCTATACTATCTACGACAGGAACTATAATGTTAGATCATAAACTAAGAAGGTGGAGTGGGATTGGAACTCCACGACCTCTTGAAATAATGATTGAAGAGAATACAACTAAATATAGTCTTAGAGAAATTAGTGAACAAATTTTGGCCTTGACAAAACTTGATTGGAATACCACGGAAATTTCGTTAAGGGTTCCAATAACATTAAAGTATTCGAATAAAGCTGCACAGCTAGCACCCTATTTAAATCTCAAAGAGATAGCCTCATCGGGCCTTCTAGAAATTTCAGATTTAAGGTTTCTCATCTAGGCTCATTTGTTGTTTAAGTTTTTTGTTATTCAAGCGCTATGTTCCAAGCTATCCAATTTTGTAGTTACACTTTAATATGTGATTCTTTGTAGTTCTTTTATAAATTCGTCCATGCTGACGAGTCTTTTGTTTTTCAAGTCTAAAGTATAAAACTCTATGTTTAGGTATTGGCTGTAATGTCTCTTTATGCTTGCCAGGTCTCTTAGGTGAAGTAGGAATCCAAAGTTATCTATTACGATGTTTAGCTTCTTGATGTTTATCTTATTAACTTCTTTTTCTCCTAAGTACTTCCTTATTGTTTCATCGATTTTCTTGTCGGGTTCTGGTCCCTGGTCATAAAGTGTCTCGACCTCGTAGACCTCGTTTTCAGCTTTATAATAGACGTCGGGAACTACACTTTCGTTGAGCTTGCCTTCAGTCTGTATGTAGTTTTCTATGTCCTTTACTGTTTTTAGTGTTATTCCCTCTTTCCCGAGCTTGGCTACAAGGTATCTAACAATGAAAACCTTTATGTTAGTGCGCGCCTAGTGTTACATATGCATACTATGAGTTTAAGCTTGTAGATTAATCGCTGATTAGTGAGAGCACCTGTTTGGCTTGATCTTCTGCCTTGCCTGTGTCGGGATTTACCTCGGCAAAGCAAACCTCTGCCTCCTTGCCGTTGATTCTTGCCTTCACGGGCTCGTGTTTAGGCACGGATAGGGACACAACCACTGCTTTCAGTTTTTCATTTCTGCTAGAGTCTGCCAGGTAGCTAAGTAGCCTCTCAGCATCCCCGAGGTGGAGCTTCCGGCCTTCCAGCTTCCTGTACTTGCACTCTACAGGCGCCGCAATCCTTTCATCTTGGTAGAAGATGTCTGGAGAGGGCACAGCGCCAGTGAGGCTTACTATCATTCTTGAGTGATCACTAGTATAATGATTGAAGAACAGCTCAGAGGTGCCGATGCGGAGCGCGAGACCGTCTTCGGTACTTCTCCCATACTCCCTTTCGAGAGCTTTAACCAGGGCAGCGTAAACGTAGAGCTCATATATTTTGGTGGATGGCAACAGGAACTGTTTGGATCTTCCTAGGAAGCCCTCTGACCCCTGTGCAGACCTCCCCAGTCTTCTAGCGGCGTGCAGAATGTGCCAGTACTTCTCAAAGTCAATTTCTCCGTCATATATAGCCTCCAACGAGAAGAGACTGTGGGAGATGAACTCATCTGAGAGCAGAGATGCCAAGTAGCTCCTCGTACGCGATACATAGCTCTTAACTGCTTCTAGCAACCCCTTACTCGTCTTCACGTCACTTGGCAGGGATCTCAGTACCTCCTCCGTGGCTGTAATTGTATTAGAGATGGTTGCGAGAGCACTGGCGGTGCTTTTCATGGCAACAGCTAAGGAGAGAGCGAGCGAGAGGTTGAGGTGTCTCCTCATTTGGAAGGCTGTATATACGGCTCCGCGGTTGCCGACATGCACATCTAGGAGCTCCCCACGCTCGTCTGCCATGAGCTGTGAAAGAAGCTTCGGCTCCCTTTCAAGAAGAAGCTGTGCCTCTAGCAAAACCCTTCTAATAGCGTCAATTGAGAAGAGGGTCGGGCTAACTAGAGGGATAGTATGCGTGAGTAACAGAAATTTGTCAAACCTGGAGAGGGTTTCATCAATTAAGCTCAGCATCCCGTTGTAGTTTTTAACCTTAGGCTCGATTACAATGTAGATGGGCTCTTTTTTAGCACCACCTGGGAGAGAGTATACGAAAACCCCACTCCAGAAACCCGAGTACAGCTTTCTTCTGACCACTCGGGGTGGCGGAGCATCGAGCCTCATGGCAAAACGGAAGAGCCTTTTAGTTTTCTCCCTAAAGATGCTCGAGAACTCTTCAACTTGGTTCCTCATGAAGGCTACGGCCTTTTTGAGCTCTTTCTCTCCAACTCCTTTGCATTGCTTGCTGGTTGCCTCTTGAAGGTCGTAATGCCTGCCTTCTTCAAGCAAACACGCCCTTATAGAGGCTGTTTCAACCATCGGAGAACCCTGTAGCTGAGGCTACTTTTACCAAGGTTATTCTCTACTAGATTGAGCAACTTATCGATTTTCTTGCTGATAGATTCCTCGCCGAGAAGTTTCTCGGCCCTGAGCCTAGGTGCAAGCACCCCGAGCTGGAGGAGCACAAGGGAGGAGAGCATGAAGTCAGCCAACTCAACCTCGCTCAGAGTTATACCCCGGCTGTAGAGCATGCTGCTGACGATGCAGAGCTTTGCGCAGTCCACTAGGGGTGATAGCCCCAGCTCTAAGTTCATCTGCTCGGATTCGTCGTAGACTTTTGCTACTAGCCTGAACCCTCTCTCACACAGCTGGATGTTGAGGACGTTCGCAGGGGGACGAGATAACAATCCAGGAAGAGGAATAGGGTTATCACTCTCAACGAGGCTCGGGACATGGTTGTGTATGGTGAGCTCCCTTAAGGCCTGCTTCACAATGTCCTTCTTCTCATCAGTTAGGAGCTGGTAGATGGTCTCGTTTCCGTCCTCGGGAGGCTTCTCCTTGGCCTCTACTTTGTACTCCTCGTACGGTGAAGGCACGTAGACTTGTGCGAATCTCCTGAGGAAGGCGTAGCCCAATCTGTACAGCTGGGCTCTATCGTACATGTTCATCGTTGCCAGGAACCTGTATGCATAGGGCAATGGCATCCCTCCGCGTTCCCTGAACTTTTTAACAAGCCTTTCGGCTTCCTCTCGCACTTCCTCCTCGCTCAACCTACCCTTGACGAAAAGTCCTACAGAGCCTTCCAGGAGCTTCTTTATCTCGCCGAGGAGAGCCCTTTCAAGAATCGGGGTTACCATTCTGTGCTCTATGTCCATGGCTGTGAAGGCCTCGCCCAGAACTACCTCGATGTTAACCCTGTTCACCTCGTCTAGGACAAGCCACCCAGGTCTGAACCCTAAAGCTACTGAGAGCCAGGCAAAGGCAACAGACCTCGTCAAAGGACCAAGCACAAGTCTCGGGGTGTCGTCAGAGACCGTGTAATAGGCTAGCGCGCGCGCTAGCTCTGTGATGCTGTTTGATGTTTTAGTCTTTTTGGTCTTCGTATTGGTCTTTGTTGGGACGGTGACTGGTGGTGCGGAGTTTTGGCTTCTTATGAACGCGATGTAGCCGTCTTGGGACTGGAGTTTTCGGCTATGGCTGGCGGGTCTATTGATTTGATGAAGTGTGTGCTTTTTTGCCTGCGTGATGTTGGCGTTGTCTCTTTTTTCTGTGGCTGGGCCGATTGTTGTGCTGTTTGTTTTCTGCCTCTTTTTGTTTTGCTTCGAAATACATGTATGCGCCGGCGAAGTATGCCTCCGTGAGGGGGTCTAGGCTTTTCCACATGTCCTTGAAGACTTGTCTTCCCTGGGTGGTTACGAGGTATTTGTCCCCGGTTTTCTTGACGTAGCCCTGAGAGATAAAGTCTTCTAGGATGCTTTTTATTGCCGAGAGGTCCACAGTTACGCGCCTTGTCTCGCTTATCAATTCATAAGTGGACTCTATGACTCCTTTTATGGTTTCAGCGTCGAAGTCGTCTCTGTCTTCTGTGATGAGTGCAATTATTGCGCCGACGGTTTCGGGTTTAGGCATTCTGTGTAGACACCTCGACGCGGGCTGTGTCTTGCAATTGGTTTATAGTGTTAGAAGTATTTATTTCTAGCGCGGGTTGTCTATAAATTTTTTGTATGGTAGGAGTCAGTCTTTTTAAAGGATCTGTTGCCTTTAACTAGGTGATAGTCACAAGGGATCTTCTCGTGATGTGGGGCCGGCTCTATCTTGTAATGCTAGGTCTTCCTTCTCTTAAGGATTAGTAGCTTTATGGGAATATTCTTGCCAGAATATACACGTAACTAGTAAGGGTGCCTTCGCATTGCCCCAAGAGAATCTTAGGGAGAAGAACGAGGGGGTAGCCAGGGTGGGCCCGAGAATCGTCTAGTTGAGGATTGCGCTTAGCGCGCGCTAGGCATGTTTCTGTAACGGGTAGGGTGTAGTGCTTTGTCAGCTCTAATACGTGTCTTCGATAAGCCGAGTCTCTAAAGTACAGGGCCCAGAGACATACAGAGCTACACAATATGCTGGTTACCGAAGTAACCATGGTCACCTTTAATAACTAGTCTTTCACGTAAATTTTGTAATGAAGCTCAAGCTCTATAAGGGCGGTGTCCTTAAGTTGCCAGTTGCGATTAGGCGGGAGCTTGGCCTCAGGGAGGGTGACGAGCTCCTCGTTACTATTGAGGGCGGGGCTATTAAGCTGGTTCCCTTGGGCTTGGTGGACCCGGTAGAGGTGTACTCTAGCGAGCTTGGAGGCGTGGATGAGGATAGGGTGCTTGGGGAGGGGTTTAGGGAGGCTAGGAGGCTTGGCAAAAGTTTTGCTCGCCGAGGGATTGACTGAAACACTGGGTAGGTTCACCTGATAAGAGAAGTTTTTTCTTGGCTAATGTTGTTGGGGGCCTCCTGTTGGATCTGTTTTGTAGTCTTTTGGTGTCTGTGCCGGGCTTGGGTTTGCTTTGTTGGCTGTGCATGGCTTTAATAATGTTTATGTGTTTTTTGGTTGTTTTGGGGGCTTGGGCTGGGTGAGGGGTCTTGGTTAAGAGGACTGTTGTTGTGTTTGTTTTGTTGGGTCTTGTGTCTTTGACTGCTGACATGGTGTATGAGGGTGCTAGGAGTGTTGGTGGTGCCTATGT
>JAJHRM010000003.1 GCA_020832965.1 Thermofilum sp.
CGGACTCCCTGAGGGGAATCAGGCTCCAGGGGACGCTACTGCGAGCCAGGAGGAGCTTGAGGAACCTGGCTGTGTACGAGGGAGCGCTGTTCAGGCTTGCTCGTGCCTCGGGGAGGCACTGCCCGCGTTGCGGCTGCGAGGGCGAGGAGGTAAGGCACACGAAGCACAGCAGGGTATACGAGTGCCCGAAGTGCGGGCTGAGGTGGGACCGCGACAAGGGAGCGCTGTATAACCTCGCCTACAAGTACTTCGCCGGGATGGTGAGGGAGGAGTGCGACGACGACATGGCGATGGCTTTGAGGGTCATTGAGGCATTGAGGGGGTGGCTAGAGGAGCACAAACACGCGCTCGCCTACTAGCACCGTTCGGCTGGGGGCGGAGGACTGCCAGCTCGATCCAATGCCTCCAGCCGCTCCAGCGCGCGGGACCGAGGAGGGTGTGAAGCTCGGCAATGGGCGGACCCCATGACACCCCGAGCCAGCAGGCGGTGAGGGGCACCCCGACCAAAAAAATGACGGGCGCTATGAGGGGGCGCGCGCGTATGCCACCTAGCTATAGCTTTGGCATCATCCCGGCAGTGATTTGAGGTGCAATGATCATGGCAACTAGGTTAGCCAGTAAAAGTAGAAACGCGTGTTTGAAGCCAGCAGCTACACGTTCAGCGCTAATCTTTCCGGCTACAAGCCCCATGAGGTAACTGTTAATGATTACTGGGGGCAGGAACATCCCAATGAGCTGTGGAGTCGAGATCGGCGTACCTGCGAATTTGAGCATTGAACCCATGAACTCGACTAGTATCAGGACGACAATCGTGATTATGAGAGCGCCCACGTACGGCATGAGCAGCAGGGGACGTAGGGCTGCCCTCTTTTCCTTTTCAACCTGCTCTAATGTCTCAGCATAGCTCGCAAGCGCCTCGAGAGTTTGCGGAGTTCCTCCACCCACTTCGATGCTCTCAACTAAGAGGAACATTGAGATGAGGGCAAACCAGTTCTTCATTCCTCTCGAAAATCTTTCGAATATTTTATGCAGGGAGACCCCCCAGCCCACCTGCTTGGCCATATTTTGGAGGTAGGGTGTGAATTTGCCATAGTCTCTATCCTTTAAGTTTATGATGCATCTTTCTGGTGCCATGCCAGTCTTCCTCACCTCCACCAGGTCCCTAAGAAACCTCGTTAGTCCGTACTGTATTCCTCCAAATTTTATTGCTGACCGTATCTCTACGAACATAGCTGGCAAGAGTCCCGCAGAAAGGGATAAAATCATGCCCACGCCACTCTCATATCCTCTGCTAAGGCCCATCGCTCTGGACATTTCCTCGATGAAGCTCACAAAGGGGAAGAAGGCATTTTTAAGCATAGTAGATAAGGGGGGCGAAACAATAAAGGGGAGAACTGTTGCAATAAACAGGAAAACCGTAACTGGGAGCCCCGCTGCAAAGTAGACTAAGTAAGGGGTGGTATCGTAAATCGGGTACTTAGGTTGCATTAAGTCTGAGAGGTAAAGGAAGAGTCCTGAGAGCATAGGCATGAGTATGTAGGAGAACATTACAAACTGCATTTCTCCACCCGCTAGACCCATGCCTGCCTGGGCTAAAGCCATGTTAACCACGTACAAAACATAGAGAGTCATTGAGGTTAGGAGTACAATAGCCATGTAAGACTCCAGTAGTGCTCCGATCCTCTCCCCGATGATCTTCATCTGCGAAACCCTTTCACGGAGCATTACTTCCGTCTGTCTCTGGAGATAGTGGACAACATCTCCGCCCGACCTCAGAGTCGCGGCGTATCCGAGCATCAGCTGCTTATAGCCATTATGAGGTACGCTCTTCGCACTTTCCTCTATAGCAGTCAGCGGGTCCAAGCCCATACCCTTAACCCTGAGGAAAAACTTCATAGCCTCTTTCCTTATCTCTTGAAAAAGCACTTTTGGAGCTTTGGCAAGTCTCTCGAAGCTTGTGTACGGAGAAATACCACCAGTGGCCATTACAGTGATGTAGACCGACAGGTAAGGAACCTCCAGGTCAAACCTGTTGGCTCTGTTTGATAATTTTACTTTAGGGTATGTAACTCCGATCCCGAAAACGGCGCCTCCCAGGAGTAGAGGAATTGAAAGACTTGTCATGAGCAGGCCGCCGAGACTCACACCCATCTTGGAGAGGAGAAAAGCTATAGGAACGTCAAAGACTGCTCCAAGAATTGTCGCTATCAGCGAGAAAAACACGATTTTTGATGCATATACATGCGGGTAAACTTTCATGTCAGCCGTTGCAATATCGTTTTTCAAGCTTGGAAACAGCCTTACAACAGCCTCCCCTGCCCATCCAAATAAACTATAAGCCACGCTGTCCAGCGAAGCCATACTACGAAGTATAACGCATACAGCAAAAAAAGTTTTTTGTGCCGTAAGATTTTCCCGAGAAAGCAAAGGTCAGCCTTACTTCAGTAGCGTCGGGTGCGCGCTCAAGCTCAGCGCATGCTATGGCAAGGGGTCTTGGCGCGCTGCTGGGGTAAACAATGCGCTTGGACATTAGGTGAGGAGGGGTGTATTCGCGGAAAACTTTTTAGCCACGCTATTAGGGGTAGAAACCATAGCCCCACCGAGGGGGCAGCGCCTGCACCCGGAGGAGCGTAAAAAGGGTATTGAGAATGGTTGATCTACGTCTAAAATTCCTTGGAGGAGCAAGAGAGGTCGGCAGATCAGCGATACTGCTAAGTGTGGAAGGAAAACAGCTGCTTCTTGACTATGGCGTAAGCCTCGAGGGAGAAGAGCCACGTTTTCCTCTACCGGTTCCGCCCAGAGAGCTTCATGCGGTGACAATTTCTCATGCTCACCTGGATCACAGCGGAGCCGCGCCTCTATTGTACGTTTCAAAGAATCTTCCTTTAGTCTCAACACCTCTAACAGCCACTCTTTCAGACTTGCTCATAAGGGATTTTATAAAGCTCTCCAAGTACTACATACCATACGAGCTCTTGGAAGTAGAAAAAATGCTAGGAAACCTTGTGCCGCTTGATTATGAGGAGCATTTCGAAGTTGGCAGTATAAGCATTAAGATGATAGATGCGGGTCATATTCCGGGTAGTGCAATGATTCAAATTGAGAGTCCCTCGTTAAACATCCTGTACACAGGGGATTATTCACTCCATGATACGTGTTTACTTCGGAGCGCGGATCCGAGTAAGGTGTCAAAGGCAGATGTCATAATCATGGAGTCGACATATGCTGAGTACAACCATCCACCGCGAGACGAAGTCGAAAAAAACTTTATAAACACCGTGCTTGAGGTAGTCAGCAATGGTGGCATAGCTTTCATCCCAGTTTTTGCTATTGGAAGAGCCCAGGAAATACTCTGCGTCCTGGCGAAATACGACATAGATGTTCCAGTGTACGTGGATGGCATGGCGCGCGCAGCTAACGACTTAATACTAGAAAACAAGAATCTCCTTAGGGAGCCGAAGCTTTTCGAAAAAGCCTTAGAGAAATCCACTAGGGTGAGGGACTGGGATCATCGTAAAAAAATTCTGTCAAAGCCCGGAGTAATAGTATCGCCCGCAGGAATGTTGCAGGGAGGACCAAGCGAGTATTACATGGAAAGAATAATGGAGAACAAGAGGAACGCTGTGATTTTTGTCAGCTTTATTATACCGGGAACCCCGGCTAGACAGGTGTTAGAGACAGGGATATATGCGTCTCCCACCAAGCGAGGGCCCGTCAAGGCCCGGATAGAGTGGTTTGACTTTTCAGCTCACTGCGGACACGATGAACTGGTAAAAACGCTTACAATGGCTAAGAAAGAAGCAAAAATAATTTTAGTTCACGGGGAAGAAGAATCCGCATATAGGCTTGCGAGCCTAAGTAAAAGCATGGATAGAGAAGCATACGTCCCCTCTTTAGGGGAAGAATTAAAAATCTCCCTTTAATATCTACTCAGCGCGCGCCATCCGTTACCCCGCTTTATCGCAGGGATATGCCTCACTCTTGAGGGTGTCGGTGGGAAGCTGAGCACCCTGATGCGTTCTGGCAGCCGCACTTCTACGCTCAGCGCTTCCAGCACGCGCCATTACACCTAAGCCCCCGTTGACATCCGCGTGCATCGCGTGCCTCTTCGCCGTGCGCTTCCGCCCAAGCTTTGGGGCTAAAGGCTCAAGACGCGCGCTAACTACTCAACCTTAATCCTCACTCCTTTCTCCCTTTTAGCCTTCTCCTTCTTCTCTATAGTTATTGTGAGTACACCATTTCTGTACTGCGCTTTAGCAGTTGAAGGGTCCACGGACTCGGCAAAACCAATTTCCTTGTAGTATTTCCTATCATTGCTTGCAGAGATTGTAAGAGAACGCTCAGTAGCCTCGATGTTTATCTTATCTTTTTCAACTCCGGGCACATCTGCGATTATCCTATAGTAGTCACCCTCATCAAACACGTCTGTAAATGGCTCTATTGTATCCCTGATAACAGGCTTAACATGCCCGGGTCTAATGTTTCCCCACTCCCTAACCTTTGGAACACCGTCAGGACCAATCTCTACGCTGAATCCATAGTAGTAGGGGCCAAAAACCCTTCCCCGCTTTCCCTCACTGCTGAAGAAGAGTGGCTCACGCAGCATCTCCTCAAACATCTTATCAAAGTCCTCCATCATTTTACGAATTCTCTTAAACCAATCGTCAAACTCGTAACTCATAGCTTTCTCACCGACATATTTCTGTAGAGGGTTAGGTAAATAAATTGTTTGCTCACGGGCGCTCGCTAAAGTTTTAGGTTGCGTGGCAAGCTTGGTAAGTAGATAAAGTGCCAGGGAGGGTCTCTAAAACTTGGCTCGAGATACCTGGTGACATCAAGACTGGTCATCTTCATTGCCTTTCTCCACCCTCCTAAACCTCCGCCTGCAAGGGCCCACTCTAAGATTAAATGGGATAATTCTTGGTCCCCACGAGAAATTATGGCCTGAATGTAGGCTAGCCTTGGATCATATACACGTATGTCCGCCAAACCCTTTAACTTATTCACTAGCATCTCAACTCTCCTCCTGGCTTCAGCAATACCAACAAAGCGGGCAAATTGCAGCGGCGTGTGAGGTTTGGGAACAAAGATGCTTACAGTCACTTTCAATTCTTTCTCACCTTTAAAACCTGATTCCTCGGATAATTTTTGCACGTACATCGCTGTCTCCAGTAGATCTCCCTCGTTTTCGCCCGGTAGCCCTATCATCAGATAGACCTTCAGACTGGTAAAGCCAAGCTTCTTAGCAGTTGATGCGATCTCTACTGCTTGCTCAATGCTAAGACTTTTTCTTATCAAACTTGCCAGCTTAAGCGAGCCAGTTTCCGGGGCAATGGTTAGCATTTTTTGACCACCCAGTTTTATATACTCTAACCTCTTCTCGTTGAGCGTCTCTGCCCTGATGGATGGTATGGAGAAACTGTAACCCTCTGAAAGTAACCATTCAAGTATGAAGTCGGCCTCTTTGTGGTCAAAGAAGGAAAGGCTTACAATCTTAATGTTCCTTGAGTGATTATATACGTACCCCTCAGAGACGATATCCTTTATTTGGCTTAACGGGCGCTCCCGCAAGCCATAAAAGATATGCCCCTCTAAGCAAAAGGAGCAGAGTCTGAAGCACCCTCTCGAGGTCTCCACGGCCGTCCTGCTCTTCCACTTGGCTGGAGAATCAACTAGCTGTAGCTGCGCTGATGGGTGGAACTCTCTTGGCAGTTTTTCCGCATGGTTCAGAACTACTTTCTCTCCGGAGTGGAGGGCTGGCACGTAGAAGCCTTTACTCGGTCTGAGAGACTCTAGAAGTCTCTTTTTTTCGGGGGCATACGCGAGTATTTCCTTTACGAGAAGGGGCAGCGTTGACTCAATTTCACCCACGACTAGGATATCTACGAAGGGGGAAAGCGGGGTGGGATTAGAAATTACGGGTGGACCGCCAGCTACTATTATTGGTTTTTCACGTTTAGAGCTGTACGGCTCTATTCCTGCCTCAAGCAGAATGCGTAGGATGTTCACAAAGTCAAGCTCGTAGTGAACTGTAACTATAACGTAGTCCAAATTCCTTAGAGGCGTCCCCGTCTCCAGGGTCCTGGCCAGTGGGTTCCCGTTGAAGTCGAGCATTACCTGTTCGGCGTAGAATTCGTCAATAGAGTTAAGCCAGTAGTAAAGCATTTGGAAGGAGAGGGAGTCTAAAGCAACTTGAGGGACTGAGGGGTACAGTACAGCCATTCTAATGGTGTTTTTCCTAGCCTTCTTGTATACTACATTTTCTTCTATGATTCTTTGGGACATACCCGTATGCAGACCACGAATTGTTATAGCCTTCATGGTTACTAAATTTAGCGGACCTCATGCGCGCGCACCCTCCTAGCGCCCGTCATTTTTTGGTCGGGGTGCCCCTCACCGCGCCCCAGTCGTTGCCCTGGGGGTGCTCGGGGTGTCATGGGGTCCACTCCTTGCGGAGCTTCACACCCTCGTCGGTCCCGCGCGCTGGAGCCCCAGTGGCTTGCGGGTCGTGATTACGGTTCCCCGCTCCACCGGGACCGCTACCTACACGCTTGGAAAGAAAAAAGCCTTTCGCTTATTGCCTCTCTGAACGCCTGAGTATGCCTATCCAGGGGTTGTCCCTCACGAAGCTCGGCAAGCTGGAGCGCGCTAGCAGAAATAGCTCACGACAACATTATATTCTAGGCTTTTCTATAAGGCTACGGTAGCTATGCATGGCGATAAGAAAAAGATAGGCGCAAAGCTACCCACCCCTGTCCCAGAGGAAATCCCTATGGGCGAGGAAGTAACCGAGGTTGCTACACAGGTAAAGCCGCAGGAATATGAGGCGCGTAAATGGGGGTATCAGCTCGCAAAGCTGGGGGTCGAGGGTTTAGACGAGAGGATAGGAGGGCTTTTGCGTGGAAGATCGTACCTGGTCACGGGCGAGACAGGTACAGGTAAGACTCTCTTCAGTTTGACTTTCCTAATGGAAGGTCTCCGGACAAATGAGCCAGGTATATATGTACTGGTGGACGAGGAGTACGAAGACTTCATGAACGGCGTCTATGATTTTGGCTGGGACCTCGAGAACTATATTAAGGCTGGTAAGCTGCGCATACTAACCTTGATGCCTGACTTCGTAGAAAAAATGAGGAATAAGCCTGTGGATACTGTCGTGATGTCGATTGTCGATGGGATACTTTCAGAGGCAAGGAGGATAAGCGCGCAGCGCTTAGTCATTGATCCTGTTGCACCCTTAATCGTAAATGAGGGGGACATCACCTGGACTCGTGAATACATAAAGAGCTTAATCATTAACTTGGAGAAACGGATAGGAGCGACAACGTTGATAGTATCTGAGGTTCCTACGGGAAGTACTGCGCTCAGCAGGTTCGGGGTGGAGGAATTTCTAGCAACGGGCGTCTTTGTGCTAGGAATAGAGAGGATAAAAAATACTTTCTACAGGACTTTATATGTACGCAAAATGCGCTGGAGGCCTGTGCCGCCCCAGTCATTTGTGTTCGATATAGTTAAGGGTAAAGGCGTAGTTGTGCGCGGTGAGCTTAACACGCTTCTGCGACCTTAGACATCTGTGCAGGCTCAGGTGCGCATTTTGCCCCAAGTATTAGACGACTCCAATTAACCGAGAAGTTTAAGTGTTTTTGCGTGGGTATAGCTTGAATGGAAGTGTCTGCTGAAGGTGATGCAGGAGCCAGGGCTGCTAAGTTACAAGTCTACTACAAGCTTCATGTGAGTGGGGGGTACACAATGCTTGCCATCTGCGATGTAAATCTTCTCGGCAAGGAACTTCACCATGGCAAAGTGAAGTTTAAAGTTGCTGAGGAGTTTTTTGGGGGAAGCTTAATAGATGCGGAGAACCCGCTGCTGAAGAAGTATATAGCTGAGGCTGACTCGATAACTGCACTGGGCGAGTTAAGTTTAAAAATCATTGAACATGTTTTCCCCACGGCTAGACAGGCATCCATCACAGTTGCAGGTATTCCATACATACAAGTCTTCAAGTCGAATGTTAGCCAGTACGTGTGATGAGAATGCCTGAAAGGAGACTATTTTGCCCCGTTTGCGGAAGGGGCACCGAGCTGCTTATTGAGGGGCTTTGCCCCGAGTGTTTCGTTAAACATCATCCTATGATAGAGCTTAAGAAGGCATCAGTAGACATAAAAATATGCAAAAAGTGCGGGAGATTAGGCTACAAAAAAGTGTGGAGCGATTCTGAAGAAGAGTTAGTTAACGTACTAATGAAGGATTTAAAATACCTGGTAAAGCCCACGGGTGAGATTAGGAGCATCCTTCTGAAACCTTTCCTTAGAAGAGGTTTTCTTCAGCTTACAGTTGTTGGCAAGGCACATCCCGCACTGATGCAGGATTACCAGGAAGAGTATGAGATCCCAGTTAAACTTCTGTACACAATTTGTGATGCCTGCCTAGGTAAGATCTCCAGGAGTAAGAGGGCGATAGTACAGGTAAGAGCGGATAAGAGAGAGCTGACAGTGCAGGAGAAAAACACGGTCGTGGAGGTTCTCAAAAGAACTGGCACTATAAAGAACAAGGGTATTGACCTGTCGCCGTGGGAAGTCAAGGAAGAGGCGGGAGGTATTGACCTATACTTCTCGTCCATAAGAGCAGCTAGAGAATTTATAAGCACTCTGTCAAACAAAATCTACTTTGACGTTTTAGAAACTGGGAAGAAGCTTGGGGTTGATTCGAGCGGACAGGAGAAAATCCAAGTAACATTCAGGTTGCTGCTCCCCGAATTCTGTAAAGGGGACATCATCATGTACAAGGGGCGTTACTATCTTGTTAAGGAAATGGACTCAAAAAACGTTCATTTATTGAACCTAGACAGTTTCGTGACCGAGACTCAGAAGTTGCTTAAGAGCTTCGTCTCCCAGACATCTACGGTTGCAAGGTTCTCGGAGATCAGGAAAGGAATAATAATAGCCATCGAAAATGAGAAGGTATACGTTATGGACAGCGACTACAGAATCCATGAGGTGAGGGCAAGCAGGGCTAGGGAAAACTTCAGGTTAGAGGAAGAAATTGGGATAGTATTTAAAGGTGATAAAATTCTTCTTGTACCGCTCAAGTGAGATGTAATAGCGCCCCTCCTGGGCGCTTAGCGCGCGCTCTTTTTTAACCTATGCTTGGTTGCCTAGAACTTGCTCCTTCCATGACTTATGTTATACCGCGAGAAGCTTACATATCAGCCGTGTTACCTGTTAGTAAGCTCCACTTACCTAATCATAATCATAGCTCCCCACCGAGTCATCTTCAAAACTTTGACTAAGGTGATTGCTTGCAGAGACTTACATGAAACATAGGTCTCGAAGGATTAAAGAAAATCACTTACTTGCTAGACTCTTTACTAGGCTGGGAGCACCATTACTCGACGACAGGCATTGTTAGCGTTCGCTTAACTCCAGGTATTTTCCTGATCCTTGTAAGAATCATCTCTCTAATCTCCATGTTGTTTTTTCCAGCCACCTTCACTATTATGTCGTAAACGCCATAGAGCAGATGTGCCTCGTTAACGCCTGTGATTTTCTTCAGCTCTTCGAGAACCTCCTTTTCCTTACCTATGTCACAGTTTATTAAGATATATGCAACAGCAGGTGAGGATTCTTCACCCATATGTTGATTGTTTAAACAGTAGAGCTAAAAACTTTTCCAACCTAAAAATAAGTGCAATGACTTGTGTAAAAATGTCTGAGCGTATGATGAAGCGTGGAAGGTATGAGCGCGTGCCCTTATTTCCGCCGTGTTGTTGGCGGCTTCGCTGCGCCCCTAAGCTTTGGGGTGCTCTGACCATGGGATCAGCGCTGCTGCCTCATCTCCCTGGGGGGTGGAGAATTTAAGAGGAACCTAGTGTATCTCTTCAGAGAGCTTGTATACTTGCACAGGAGTTGTAACGGGAGGGCTGACTCGTCGTTACACTTCTCCCTTGTATAAGTCGCATCGGTTCAGGAAGTATGCTATGGGTTGCCTTGCAGCTGCACTGTCCCAAGCTATGCGCGCGTATGAGCAGGCAAAAGAATTTTAAAGCCCTTTTTTATGATTTATCTCAACAATAACGCGCGTCGCGGCCGTAGTCTAGCCTGGTAGGATGGCGGCCTCCCAAGCCGCAGAACCCGGGTTCAAATCCCGGCGGCCGCACCACTAGTGCATGCGCTATCCGTTACCCCGCCTTATTGCAGGGTTATGGGTTTATGGGCTTTACTCCGGAGGGTGTGGCTAGGAAGCTGAGCACTTTGATGCGCTCCGGCAGCTCCGCCTCTATGCCCAGTGCTTCCAGCCCCCTAGCCATTACACCCAAGCCACCCACGTGCGAAGCTGCGCTGGCGAAGGTTTGGTCCCTCCGCCTCTCCCTCTTCTCGAACAGCCTCCTCCTCTCCTCCGCAAGCACGCTTCTGTCAGCCTCCTCCATCCCGGTGTCGGACAGCGCTCTGTCGATTGCCGCTATCCTGCGCTCGAAGTAGAAGTAGTCGCTCTTCAGCGCTGAGTCCTTGTACGGCAGCGCCGTGCCGTCGCTTGCAATGGCAGCGTCCAGCACTCTCTTCCCAAGTCGATCCCATGAAGCCGCTCTCGCCGTGTCTCCTCTCAAGCACCACCTCCACGCTGATGTGCGCGCTACCACTAATGCCTTGTTTTCCCGGTACAGTGCGCACCACTTGTACCCCGCCATTAGTGCGATGGATCTTACTCTTTTGATAAAAGGTTACGCGCGCTTAAAGGCTCGATGCAGACGCGTATGCATGCCCTCGTAAGCGGCGCTCTAAGCATCTCTGGCGCGTGCCGATAATCTTAATAAATGCTAACCCCCTCCCCCCAGCCAAACGTGTAATCAACATTCTTAAACTAAGGTCCTGGGAGTTTAATTATGCGATGCCCGAAATGTAATGGAGTTATTGTGGTAGACCCGGCTACGTACGAGCGTGTATGCTTGAACTGTGGCTATGTGGCCGAGAGCATTCTTGAGGAAAGAGTAATGCCAACATCAAACGTTATTAAAGGTGTCCTGTTTTATCGCGAATTCACGAGCGAGGACTCGGCATGTACGAGAGCAAAAGAAAAACTTGCTAGAGTCTCTGAGGTTTTAAGAATCAATGAAGAAATTCAGCGTGAAATACTCAATGAGTACAGGCTGGCTATGAAGCACGTCAAGCGAGACAAGACATCACTACTGGCTGTTGTGGTATACTTCAGGCTACGCGAGTACGACCCATCCATGACGCTTGTTAAGGTCGTTAATGCTTTTCGAAGCATAAACTCGCGGGTCACGGTAAGCAGAGCTCTTAACGTGATTCATGAGATGCACAAAGCAAACTACAGAACCGAGAACTGGGAAAGCATAATAGAAGATTTCGCAGGTAAGCTATCAAAAATGTATGGCGTTAGCGAGACTAAGATGAAATTGCTGCTGAAGAAGTACGTTGAATTATTGCGGATTCGCTTGCTTGGTCGTTCGAGAAGAAACGTTGTTGCAGCAATAGCTTACATCTTACTGAGGCGAACTATGCGTATCGCAGACATTGAGAAGTTCGCTAAGGCGATAGGCGTCCCAGCGTCCTCACTGAGGAAGAACTTAGAGTACGTCGAACTAGTGTTTCTCGAAGCATGTAGCGAGGAGGTCACCTGCGATTTTTTTGAAGTAAGCAGTGCAGGGAATAACGCAAATAAATCCCTTGAAGTGCCCGTAAATAATCCATGAGTTATTTATGGGGCATAAATATAGTGCAATCAAGGAGAGCAAGTCTTCTTCGCCATCAACCTGTAATAGTATAGGTTTTCTATTCTTGGCTAGAAGCTCGAAAGACATCTTTAAAGCTTCAAAGCAATCCTTAGTAATCGTTCCGGGAGGATTTTTGCAGCTCAAAACTGCCCCTTGAGCATTTACTCGTCGTGGAAAAGTGCCCCTCCTCGTCTTCAAATCTATAACAAAAATGTCTCCTAAACCCTTTTCGAAGAAATTTACAGACACAACGTCGCCGACTAAAACAACATTTTTACCAATCGGGGAGTTTTTAATTAACTCCCACACTTTCTCTACAGAGAGAGGTGGATCCTCGTAAAACAGGTAACCCCACGAATATGAGAGTTGTTCACGGCAGCTTTCTGTAGGGATCATTTTCATTAGCGCACGCCACCTGTTAACCCCGCCTCTTCGCAGGATTAGGGTTTTATAGGTTTTACTCTTGATGAGGCCACCAAGAAGCTGAGTAACCCTGATTTTGCGCGCGCTACAATACCTACCCGCATGAACGCCAATCAAAAACTTGGAGGAAGCATCAGGCTAACTTAAATACCTGCGTTGCTAGGCATGGACGCGCAAGTACACACATGGCGACACGGCTACCGCATCGTACAGCTCAACTTTCATAAACATACCTTCAAAGAAAAATTTATTACCAGACAAGCCTTTCTAAACATTGACCCTTGGGCCGGTAGCTCAGCTAGGTAGAGCGGCGGTCTACTTCGAGGTCGTGGCTCTTAACCCGTAGGTCCCTTGAGGGAGCGGAAGTCCCGGGTTCGAATCCCGGCCGGCCCGCCAAATCTTAATAGTCACACGCAGATTCTGTTTCGCAGCCGCAGGCCGTTCTCAGAAAAGGCACGGAGGGTTAATTTTTAGAGGCCTGCATCCCATCTCGATGAGGGTAAGATAACTGAGGTTGCCTAGGAGGACTCTAAACTCGTGAAGCCCAGTAATCAAGACGCCTTCTTCAACTATGGGCCCTAGCTCGTAGAGATTGACAACTAATGGGAAAATGTATGTAGGTTTACTCAGTCTCCACCCTAAGTTTACCCCTGAAGCCAGAATTTGCGCAAGTGAGGAGGCTCGAGTAAGCTGTACCTGGGCAGCTTCCTTCAAGGCGGCTTTGCGGGCCCTGTGCCAGAGCTTACAATCTATAGCTAGCAGCATGTTGTCCTTATAGGCAAGCACGTCTATTTCATGCCTTCTTCCTAAAATCGAGAAACGATAATTTCTCAGTGTGAAGAAACCATTCAGCTCAGCCATCCGCGAACATAGCTCTTCAAAAGTGCTCCAACCAGAATTCAAGGCAACAGATACAACGTCATAATTCGCCATCCAAGCCTTAACTATCAAGTCGGGTAATTCCTCATCAACTACGTTATTTTCAATTCTTATGTTAAGCTTTTTCAAAACTAGTTTTATGAATTCCTCAGTCAATCCTGTACTCGACGCTAACTCGCTTAGAGAGACTATCCTCTTCTCAAAAAGTTTTTTAGCAGTTTCCTTTAACAGAAACTCAACTTTCGTGTTGATCAAAAGAGGCGCCTAGCTAAACAATTATTGAGGCCATTGCGCTAAGTTTTGGCCAGCGCTCCGCCGCCTCCTTAGCCAGTGGTCCGCGAATCTCAGTTCCCTTAGGTTCTCCCTCTGGAGTAATTATTACAACTGCGTTGTCTTCAAATGAAACCCATGTTCCGTCAGGTCTCCTGTAAGGTCTTCTTTGACGTATAACAATGGCTCTCATTACTTGCTTCCTTAATTCAGGCTTACCAGCTCTAATGGAGACAACAACTATGTCTCCAACAGCCGCACCCGGGATTCTGCGCCAAACAGCCTTGTAATGTGGCACCCCAATAACCTTTGCTAGAGTAGCACCAGAGTTGTCCGCAACTTTAACTAAGCTCTCCATAAAGACTCCGGGAGTAAGTCCAAGCCTGTAGGAGACGCCTACTGCTTTTGGTCCTCTCTTAGCCACACATCTCACCCTCAGGCCTTCCCGACCACAACAAAGGAAACCGATTTTGCTAGGGGGCGTGTTTCAGCAACGATGACCTCATCTCCAGGCTTCACCGGAATACAGGGGGGTACACGCACATGCTTCTTTTTTCGCCTAACTTCATACCTCTTATACTTCTGATTATAGTGCAGATATTCATGTATAGCAACAGCAACATTTTGCATTCGAAACTTTTCTATACGTAGCCTTAGCACCTGTCCTCTGACCGGTAATTTTCCATGCCAAGGACATAATGGATCCTCACATATAGTTTCAGGCGGCTCAAGTCCTGGAATCCCGACGCCTTTTCTCTTTACCATGAAGTTCTCACCATATGCGAACCTAGAGGATGATGCGCAGACTCCTACTACCTGCCAAAGCTTATAAGATTTTTGTTTTCTCATCAGAGACTGGTAAAAGTATTCACTGCTAGTTTTGTAGAAAGGAGCCTTTAATCCCCTCGCCTTTTTGGAAATCCTTAACCATGACGTTAAAAACGCTTAAGCGCAAGGCTGAGCCGTCCTCAATTAGTCACCCGTAAACCCGTTCACGGGTTTAGCGTGCAGGGGTTAACAACTCCTATGCGCACCAGTAAACCTTTCATGTTTTCACAGTAAAGATTGAAATTTTCACAAGGCTTCTTTGCATTGCTTCACAACTTTTCCAGGTGCATTCACAAGCACATTCATGCATAGTCCACTTTGCAGCGCACTATTGAGGAGGCGCGCGACCGAGAACCCTTAGCCCTCCCCAGAAATTGTCCTTGGCATCTGCTTCGATGAATTTTACTTCATAGCGCTCGGCGCGCTTGAAGGAGAGGCTGCCAGAGCGCGTCACAACGAAAGTTTTACCAATAATCTCAAAAGTGAAAAAATAACCCCGCGAAGAGGCAGGGTAACAGATGGCGCGGAAACTACCATTCATAGATCTTCTTCTTTAATCGTTCTTCGGGTCGTCCAACAAGATACTTGCCATCTACTTTCACTGTGAGACCATCCGGAAGCTTAACACGTAGCACTACTTGGTTTTTGAGAACAATCCGCTTACGTCCTCCTGGAGAACCGATGGTAATCGTCTTCAAAGTCTCGTCCAGGATTATCCCTTTAATACCTACCTGAAAAGGATTCTTGGAATCTACTACTTCCGCTTCCAAGCCGATCAATTCATGTCTCAATATATTATTGGGAGTTATCTTCATTGCTTTTCTTCTGGACTAGGAGCTGGGCTTTGCAACCCTCTTTTAAACAGTTTTTCCTCATTTATGACTGTAAGTATCTGCGCGATTTCTCGCCTGATCTTCCTTATAGATGACGGATTCTCAAGAGAACCTCTGTGAGCTTGCGCTTTTAGGCGAGCGAGCTCTGCTCTTAATTCCTGCAGCCTTTTTACACGCTCCTCTTTTGACATTTTCCTAATCTCCTCTATCCTTCTCATGCCTCACCACCCTGCTGAATATGTGAACGCACAAGTATCATATCGGGCATTTTTGCCGGCTTCATTATCCTTACCTTTACACCATACATCCCAAGCTTTAGTAGAACATGTACAACAGCCTCGTCAACAAGCTCCTCGCCAGGCTCACCGCTCTTTGGAACATATCCTCTTGTGAATCTTTCAGTGCGGTGCCGCTCGCTTGTAAGCTTGCCGCTAATGATTATCTCTGCACCTCTGGCTCCTGCAGACATTATTCTGTTCAAAGCGATCATAGCGGCTCTGCGGAATCTAACTCCTCTGACAAGTGCGCGTGCAACTCTATAGGCCATAATTTTGGCGTTCAAGTCTTGGCTTGGAACCTCAACCACGTCGATTTGAGGGTTCTCAAGCCCAAACTCTTTCTCCAAAACGTCTGAAAGAGCCTTGATGTTCGCACCCCTCCTTCCGATTACTAATCCAGGTATACCAGCGTAAACAATTACCTTAGTACCAATGGGCGTTTTAAAAAATTGTGCATGAACGTAGTTTGCCCGGGCCAGCTGACGTTGCAAGTACTCATTGAGCATCATGTATTGAAGGCCTTGGCTTACATATTTACGGGATAGACTTGACATTAAACCACCTAGCCGACTTCTTCACCGATGATCTCGACATGGACAAGTTGATCATAGTAGGGCGTGGCTCGTCCAAAAGCCCTTGGAAGGTAGTTTCTTATCTTTATACTTTTATGGGCGGCTGCATGTACAATGCGTAGCTTCTCTAAGTCTAACCCCTTAAATTCAGCATTGTTCTGCAGATTATCCAATAGTTTCAATAAATGCTTAGCTACTTTTACTGGATAACGCCCGGGACCTGAGACAGTAGTTTTATGACCAACCTTTTTACGGTAACGTCTTAAAGGAACGGCTACCCTCATGTTAACTATGCCTTCAAGTATGTTTCTAGCCTCGCCTATAGTCTTTCCCTTGATCAACTTAAGGGTCTCAACAGTAAACTTATACGAAATACTTGCATCTCTGAGAGATGCCTTGACCGTTTTATCTGGGTCTAGCTCCACAGAGTATCGCCAGGTTGGCATCAGGACACCCAGCTGCTCCTCATAACCCCAAAATAAAAACCTTTCTTTCCTCTCCAATAATTCTCTCTTGAAGAAGGCTGTGGTGGGGCCGCGGGGATTTGAACCCCGGTCCACCTGGGTTCTCGTTGGGGATCCCGAGTCCTGCGTTTACGTGCCAGGCATCCTACCAGGCTGGACTACGGCCCCAGAGATCCGTCATTGAAGTAGGGTCTTTGTGTTTTAAATTTTTTTGGGGCAGGCTATCCGCGAGCTCGAGTAACTTGTGTGGTGTTAGCGCGCGCAAGAGAAGACTTAAAAAGATTGTTTTGCCGGACCGGTTTTAGACCTAGGCAGTTTTAGCGCCGCGCGCCATCTGTTACCCCGCCTTATCGCAGGGGTTATGGGTTTATGGGTTTCACTCCGCCGGGTGTTGCTAGGAAGCTGAGCACCTTGACTTGCCTCGGTAGTTCCGCCTGGATCCCCAGCGCCCACTCACCCCGCTACCACGAGGTTCACCACACTGCCCCACAAGGAGCCGGGCCCAGGCGTTTAGAGGCTCGACGATGACATCTCTCCCATTTATATTCTTTACCATCCTTGCCCTCTTGCACCTCTCTGCTTTCTTTGTGCTGCGAAGCCCCACCCCGAGCCCCAGGGTCTTTGTTGGTACGACCAGCAGGTTCGGACACACTATCACCGCGCGCGCTTTTAAGGATTTTAAGGGGCATCCACGTGGATGGATAAAAAAATCATTTTTTCAGAGATTTTTTTGAAGGTTTTTAGCAAGAGCGCGCAGTTTTAATCAACTTGCACTCGAGGGTCTTCCTTAATAACCCTTAAGACGTACATGGTCTTAGTGCTTTCTACTCCGTCAATTCTACCTATTTCATCAAGAAGACGTGCAAGGTCCTCCTTACTCTTCACTCTCACCTTCAACAAGGTTGAATATTCTCCAGCAACATCAAAAATCTCAGTTACTTCAGGCATTTTTTCAAGTTCCTTTAAAACTTGTGAATATTTCTGAGGAGTAGCTATCACGCCTATTATCGCGGTGACTTTTCGGCCCACCTTCTCCGGGTCCACTATCGCCTGAAATCTTTTAATTACGCCCAGTGATCCCAGTTTCTTGATACGTAAATGGACTGTTGCCTCTGAGATTCCAAGCTGACTCGCTATTTGCGCATAAGGGGTCTTCGCATTATCCTGCAATATTTCTAGTATTCTCCTATCAATGTGATCTAACCTGATTTCACTCGTCTTTTCGGACATGCTCAACACCATATTGTAGCTACGTGTTCAGGTTTAAAAAATTTTTTATTTAATCAGTAGAAAGCACATCTGGGTAAACACCTTCCCACCACACATAGTACTTAAGCAATGCTTCCACACCGCAGTAGCCTGAAACAAATAAATACCCGCATTCCCTAGTAGAGGAGATTGAGGGCCCGTGGCGCAGTCAGGAAGCGCGGTGGCCTCCGGTGCTACAGGTCTCATGAAACATTGCGCAGAGAGCCGCAGGTCCCGGGTTCAAATCCCGGCGGGCCCGCCAGAATAACTTCGATTTGCGGGTGGGTGCAGCTTCCTTGCGCAAACACCGAGTGAAGAATGGCTGAAAAACATTTTATTGACGTGGGCAGATAATGTGGTGTGTCTGAGGATGTTACAAAGGCCATGGTCAGTATAGCCACGTATGTTGAGAAAGTTGCAGGAGAAATAAACAAAGACTCTGTCGCGAGATTCCTGAAAATACTTACATCAGCACTGGCAAATAAAAGCAAAATTCTTGTAGTAGGTGCTGGCAGGAGTGGTTTAGTTGCAAAAGCCTTTGCAATGAGACTTATGCATTTAGGCTTTAATGTATTTGTGGTCGGTGAGACGATCACCCCGTCGATTTCCGACGGAGACGTGCTCATAGCCGTCAGCGGTTCCGGGAGCACGCAAATCGTTTTATCTGTAGCTTCAGCTGCAAAGAGAGCTAGAGCCGTAGTAGTAGCAATAACGTCATTCGCTGAATCACCGCTTAGCAAAATAAGCGACCACGTAGTAGTAATCCCGGGCAGAACAAAGATTGCGGCAGAGACTGATTACTTTGCTAGGCAAGTTCTTGGAATATATGAACCACTTGCCCCGCTTGGAACGCTTTTTGAGGATACAGCAATGATTTTCTTTGACGGGGTAATTTATGCGTTAATGAACATTCTTGGTGTGGGGGAAGAGGACATGAAAAAACGACATGCGAACGTGGAGTATATATAGCTAGACTGGAAGTTTTCCTAAGCTGACAACGAAATCGTAGCTTGCTAGATACGTCTCCCCTTCACCCCTCATACGATCATCTAATATGTAGACCTTTACTTTATCTCTCTCACTTCTAATGCCCCTTCCAATACTTTGAATGACTTGCGTGTACGCCGGGTAGAGATAAACGTATTTCCATGCAAGATTTTTATCGCCTATTTTTTCAGCTAAGATTTCATACATTTTTTCATTTTCAATTGTTGGCTCCGGCACAGGTAAACCTGCAATGATTATAGTATCTACAAGAGACTTTCCACGAAGAGTATATTCCACGCCTTCGACGAATTTTCCTCTAGCTACAACAAGTACCAGGATTTTCTCACTGCTAGACATTTTTCCAAGCAATGCTTTCAAGGGGGAGTCACGCCTCTCAAACACGAATGGTCTTGATTGAATATAAGGAACTATGCTCATCATGAAGGAGTAAGACGGAAAAACAACTACAGCTCTACTTACGCTGGGAAAACTGAATATTAGGTCTATAGCCTTTGCATACTTCCTGTACAAGTACTCATCCCTGGAAACGTACCTGGAGGAAAATCCCTCTACAATTACGACTTCAACATTGCTACCCCAAACATAGGGATAGCTTGACTCGAGCAATCTTTCCTCAGGGATATCAAGCATCACTTGAAGATAATCCCTGGGAGGAAGTGTTCCGGACATCAATACGGCACTCCTAACGTCAGAGAAAACTTGTGAACTGACTCTTCTTGGGTTGACCAATGAGATCTTCAAAACCACCCCCTCGTCTCCTGCAGAAAGGGAAACGACATGGTCATGAGACGCATCTCTCAGTGCCTGTAGAAAAGAGTATACTCGCCACATGAATGTTGATGTTTCAGCTGACTCTTCAGTGCTAAAAAGATATTTAGCAATAGTCTCAATGGATGGCATGTGATGTAGGAGGTCTTCAACCTTTAGACCTCTTCCCCCGTTACTCATACGCTTATAGCGCCTCATAAAATTCAAGGCATGCACCAGGTCACTTAACACCTCCACAGGACCTCCTAGACGCTTAAGTGCGGAAATCGTCCTCCTCAAATCGTACTCGGAAAGCGTGTAGCTATCAGTCTCCACGATAAAACTTGGGAGGTTATGGGCTTCATCAATTATTAGGACAGAGTCCCTAAGGGCACCCCCCAAAGTCGCCCATAGGTGTTTTCTCAATTCGCTGTGAAACACATAGGGGTATGAAGCCACAATCAACCTCGTGCTTCTCACGTATTTCCAGGTTAATTCAAATGGGCAAGTGTTATTTTCACGGCCCAGTTCCCTGGAAATTTTCGGCGTCAGTACCCCTGGAAACTCGCCCTTTAAATCTACCTCCAGAGAGTAGGGGCACGCGCCCGTCTTTCGCTTAGACCAGCAAAAGTGAAGAAACTCTCTATAGGATAATGTGGAAGAACCTCTCAGTAGACAATACCTCTGTTTATTCATCAATACTACAGTTGGAACCCTAAAACCCAGAGACTCAAGCCTCCTAACTTCTCTAATTGGAGCCTGGAACTGCGACCTAGACCTAGCGAGATAAATTATTTTTTGTGCATCAGCTGCCAGAGCTCCAGCTATCACAGAGATCGTTTTTCCAATTCCCGTGGGATATCTGGCAAGCAAGATTTTTTCCTTCTCGAAGGCTTCCTTCACTGCTAAGGCTAGCTGGATTTGTCCATTGCGCGCTCTTCTGTACGGAATATAATTCTTAATTTCTTGAAGGCTAGCATCCACCTTGCGCGGCATCGGGTGCATGTTCCTGTGTGTAAGGTGTGTGTCGAATTAAATAAGCTTTTAGCGCGCGCATGTTCCTATGTGTAAGGTATGTTCAGCGCGCGCACCCTCATCTCCGCCTCGTTAACGGCGGCCTCACCGCGCCCCCAGTGTTGCTGTGGAGGCGCTCCGGGGTCATGGGGTCTACTCCTTGCGGAGCCTCATCCCCTCCTCGGTCCCTCCTCCGAGGTCGTGATCGCCATGGGTTTATATCCCTATCGTTGATTAAGCGCGCGCTACATAGCATCGACTGTAGATCCACGGGAAAAATTACTCTAGTTTTTCCCGTGGATGAGGCGGATGAGCAGGGTGCCTAGCGCGCGCCACTCCCACACCTTTTCCCAAGGGAGTGTTCACTTGACCACACTACGAAAAACTTTATTGGGAAAACGGCGAAGAGCGCGCGCTAAAAACTTAAAGATCTCCCATCTGCACGAAGAGCGATTTCTCTACGCGTTATTCAAATAAGCTGGAAAGGGGGGTAAGGGAGTGCTAGAACACCGTGGTAAAAGCTTATTAATTCGACACACACGCTTACTCAATGGAGATCTCAATATGAATGAACATCAGCATTCCAAGCTCAGAGCCGCACTTGGTCTGATAACGCTCATAGCAATTATTATCATAGCTTACTTTTCCTACAAGACATTAGCCTACATTCTGAATTGGGAGACACCTCAGGGAGACGTCTATCGAACATACATGCAGACTCTGATATACGTCCTGTTCGCCCTGACCGCAGCTTTCATTCTGTGTGAAACCTTCGAAAAGTGGGAGAAATGAATGTACTTAGGGAAGATTTTCTCGTAGACTGGGCAACAGGTCGGCTAGGAATACGGAAAAATGATGCATCTTTTCTCCAGCATGGAGGCATCAACATTGTTCTGAACGTGGACTCTTTCGAAGATGTCACACACCTTTACCCTTTCCTCCCATTGAGGATAGCAGGACGGCGTGCAACCGTCGGCTCCCTGAGCGATGTCATACTTAAGGGGGCAACCCCCAAGGGGATACTGCTAGCGGTGCGACTCTCCAAGACCTTTTCGCTTGAAGCTTTCCAAGAGTTTTACGAAGGAGTAATTGAAGCTGCCAGGAAGTATAATATTTCAATTCTAGGTGGGGATACCGATGTGAGTGAGGGGGGTGGATTACGGGTAGATGTCGTAGCAGTCGGGGTTGCCGAGGGAAAAATAGTCAACAGATGGGGGGCTGAACCCGGAGACTTGCTGGCTATTAGTGGGAAGGTGGGTTTATCAGCTGTGTTATACAACTTTGCTACCCATAAAGCTATTAAATGTCCGATTACGAGAGATGTCATTGAAGAGTACGGATGGGGGCAGTTACCAGAGTTGACTGCTTGGTTAAACTTAAAGGAGTTCGTACACGCAGCGATTGATAATAGTGATGGCATAGCTCTCTCTCTTCATTATCTATCAGAGGCATCAGGAGTTAAAATAGTAATAAGTAGACTGCCGCTTCACCCAATTGTTGAGGAATGCATCCCGAGTGAGCGCGTATTAGAGGAGGTTCTCTATGCCTCAGGAGAGGACTACAATTTCATATTCGCTGTACCGGAGGATGCTGCTCTTAAAGTCAACGAGATTGGAGGAACAATCATCGGTAGAGTAGAGGAGGGAGGAGGCGTGGAATTCGAAGATGGAAGAGAAATTGAAAGAAAAGGATGGGTCGGTGGCGCAGGCTACGAGAAGAGGAGGTAATAGCACCGGGAGAGAAATAGATGACGACCGTGGTGCTACTCGACGGCTATAATGATGAGCCTGCAGGGCTGGGTGTCCCGCCATACATAGACATTTATCCCCGCTACATGGCTGGTGCAGTATGGAGTGTAGAGAAAACGGCAGCAGTCCACTACTTCACAATAGACCAGGCACGTAATCTTAGGGAGAAATTCTTTAACTTGGTGGAGAAGAGCGACTTACTGGTAGTCTTTGGCGGGATAACTGTTCCCGGGAAGTACTTAGGTGGGACACCAATAACTTTAGAAGAGTTAACTAGGATACCGCGCCAGGTCACTAGACCTCGTAAAATTTTGCTGGGGCCTCTAGTTCGTTTCGGCTTCGGAAAAGCAGGAGGTGAAAAAGCTATTCCTCGCGAAGAATTCCTAGACGCCTATGACCTTGTGGCTCCCGGGGATCCATGGCTAATCCTCTACGAGTACTTGGTAGAGAAAAGCCTTGAAAGGATAGATAGGTATGCTATTTCAAGAGATTACACACTAATAAACCAATTTGCAATCAGGGGAGCGAGAATTGTTCTCCAGCACCCAAACCTGGGCTATAACCTGACAGCGGAAATAGAAACTTACAAATCATGTCCGAGATGGGTAACCGGTGGATGCAGCTTTTGTATAGAGCCGCGCTTTGGCAAAGTGGTCTTCCGCGAACCGCGTGACATCGGACTCGAAGTAAGGACGCTGTACGAGTTGGGTGTACGAGGGTTTAGACTCGGGCGCCAGGCAGATCTGCTAGCTTACAAGGCACGAGGAGTAAATGAGGTTGAATTCCCAGAGCCGGATCCGGAGAAAATAAAGGAGTTGATGAGGCATGTCAGATGTGCGGCGCCTAGCGCCAGCATGCTACACATCGATAACGTTAACCCAGCAACAATTTATCTTCATAAAGAAAAAGCTCGAGAAGCATTACGGGAAATAGTAAAGTATCATTCTCCCGGGGATGTGGCAGCCCTAGGGCTAGAAAGCGCTGATCCAGTGGTGTCTAAGGTTAATAATTTAGGCAATGATTCGGAGGGGGTTCTGGAAGCAGTAAGGATGCTCAATGAGGTAGGTGCCAAGAGAGGGTGGAATGGCTCGCCAGAGTTGCTTCCCGGCATAAACTTTGTTTTAGGACTACCTGGAGAGACAGCAAAGACGTTTAAATTAAACAAAGATTTTCTGCTTAAGATACTCGAGGAAAGATTGCTGGTCAGGAGAGTAAACATCCGAGAAGTAATGCCGCTTCCCGGTACTCCTATGTGGAGTGTGGGAACAGCGATTATTAAGAAAAACAGGAAGCATATAAAGGCCTTCAAGAAATGGGTGCGCTTGCACTTCGACAGAGTAATGCTGCGCCGGGTTTATCCGAGTAAGACTATTGTAAGGGACTGTTATGTGGAGAGAACTGGGAGGCAAGCCGTAGCGAGACCGATGGGTAGCTACCCCATAACAATTTTCTTAGAAGACGGTGAATCGCTAAGAAAGTGGGAAAAGATAGATTGCATAGTTGCAGGTGCTAAATCCCGCTCACTCAAAGGTGTGCCTTTGCCAATCAAGGTCGAGAAAGCCTCACTTAAAACTCTAAGAAAGATTTTTGGAGATAGAGCTGCAGCCAGCATCAAGGTTGGAAGCGCGAAAGCAGCATCGAGAGATTCTCTGTTTAAGTACTTAGAGAGCAGCTAGATGTGCCCCATCCCGTATGCTCAGAGGAGCGCGCAGCGCGCGTACTCCGGGCAGCTGCCTCAAGCTATGAGAATTGCTTTGCGGCTCTTAGTGCAGAGCCTTGCACTAAATAACCCCAAAAGTACGCGCTAGGCAAAAAGTACACGTTGTAATTGCATGAGTTCATGCCCAGTAGTTTCTTCGCCAACTAGAGCTCCCTTCGTATTGGCAATAAGCCCTGTTTTAAGGAACATTTTCCCCCTGTTGATCGTTAAGACGCCTGCTTTCACCTTCAATATTCTCTCTATCGTAGAAATTTCTTCGTCGCTCGCTAGAGGTGGAACAGTAACGCCTCTATTGGTAGCTACAGCTAAGCTCCCCACAAAGGGGATGTCACCTATACTCATCTGGTGACATTCAACATTCAGATTTTCCTCGATTACTTTTAAAATACCTCTTGAAAAGATCCTGCTGGCAATGCAGCCATAATCATTTGCCAGCACTAAGTTGCCAATACCTGTTTCTCGGATATCCTCTAGGATTACGAAATTCACACCAGGAAGCATTTTCTTTAATGCCTCAATCTCTGAATCAGTGATTATTCTCGGCAATAATATGCCGTTATTATTACCCGCCAAAAGGACTCCTAAGAGCCTTGTGCCAGCAATCGTCAGTCTGTATACTTCTACCTTAAGGTTCTCAATAATCTTGCTCTCAAGCTTGCCTGGAGCGTCTACAGGAATTAAAGAGAAATTGTCATTTGCAAAGACATATACGCCAATATTAGGCGTGCCGTAGAGCGAAAAAGTCTCTATATTGACCATTTACTTCTCTGCCTCGCCCTCCTCCATCCCGTGCGGTAGGACTGTAACTTCTGCTATCTCCCCCGTCACCACCCTAAATTTCACATCAACCTTCACTTTTCTGGGTGGCCTCTCGACACCCCTAGACCACAGGATCACGTTGAGCCTCGGATCGATCCTTATGCCTCCTGAGTACCTCAAGTGCCTAGCAATGAATTCTCTTATCTTTCTCACAGCAACCTTGCTTCTCTTCTTTCGGGGAGCGCTGTAAACGCTCCGCAGGTTCACTATGTAGGTCCGAGTGTGTTCCCCCTCAGGCTGCTTGCTGGACACCACGCTTCACCTTACAGTTGCATTCTGCTTCTACGCCAGTTCCTTCTAGGTTTCCTACGGACTCTACCTAGAGTCTTGCCAATTACCCATATGGGAACTTGGTAGTTACTGCGCGTAGCAGCTGCTAAGCGAAGCTTTTTACCTAGAGGTTTGGAGTGAGCCATTCTCATCACTTTCCGCCAACTTTTAGGAAAATTTGTTTAT
The DNA here is from genome assembly GCA_020832965.1 of Thermofilum sp. The sequence goes on from JAJHRM010000003.1 coordinate 25,039, forward strand.
AAACTTTTAGAGCGCGCAAACCCATGCTGTAACGCTTTGCTCCTCTAACTCACTAAGGGTGGCGAGTTCGTCTGCTGAAAGTGCGGGAAGAGGTTCACGCTTTTCTTACAAGAGGGTAGGCACGAGCATTAGCGCGCGCTAAGAAAAGGTGATTTTCATATAAGAGGAGGAAACACGCTAAGGAGGCGTTCAAGAGCCTGGCTACGCACCTCATAGAAGTCTTGAGGCGGCTCGGAGTTACAGAGAACTACATAGGCTATCCCACGGATTGCAAATCGAACCTGAATGGAGAGCAACTTGGCCTGGAGCTATAGGAAGCTCGTGAGTAGGATCGCCACTACTGCCGAGAATCATGGAATAGCTGTCTATGCTGTCCCAGAGAACGGGACAAGCATAACATTCGCGTACCACGGCTGCGAAGTCGCTAGGAATCCAAGAGGCTTGATACACTGCCCTTATGGGCGCGTTATGCACAGCGACGTAAACGCAGCGTGGAGGGGGAAAGCTGCCCACAAGCCTCAAGACGAAAACATGCATCGTGCCCTCAGGAGGAATGAAGCTGGTCAAGAGCGAGTAGGGGCTCGGCGACTACTGACCCCACGCAAAAAGGCGGGGCGACGAGGTGGCGCGTAAGCGCGCTAAAAGCTGAATTTTACCCTTATGTCTCTTCGTGTGCTTGATAGCTGGGCTAGGATCTGTTTCAGCGCATCATCATCTATTGGAAGCCTAATCCTGCCTGACTGGGCTAGTTGTATAAGTTGAAGCTCAAGAGTCTCCACAAGCTCCGGCTTAACGAGTTTCAGGTTTGTTAATCGGGCTCTAGCCTCAGGTGTTAAAATTCGTCGCAAGAGTTCCTGTCTAACGGCTTCCTCCTCAGCTTTTCTGGCTGCCGCCTCCCTTTCTGCCTCTAAGCGACGCTGATACTCGGCTAGCTTTCGTCGCTTAATTTCTTCTAATTCGTCGTCTACCTCGCCATAGCTCATAGTCAACACCAATTCCGTATAGTTTATGATTGCTTTAAGGTTTTTGTGGCATTGCACACTACAGTGTAGAAGACAGGCGCGCGGAAACTTAGTAAAGGTTTACGGGCGTCGTGTAAGCTCACGCCAGGGGTCTGAGAGACCTGATCCACTGCCCGCTCGGCACGTCCGCTCGCAGACATAAACATCGCTCTAAGCATACTGGAGCGGGGGGGCAGCCGCCTCTCACAATAAGAAGGCAGGGTGACGACTAGCGTGCAAAGCGCGCGCTGTGGAATGCTCGGAGATGTTACTTTATGATGATTGTACGGGACTCGTTTGCGTTATGGCGAGGTACTTTCGAAGCTCTGGCCTTTCCTCTGTTAATTTTTTAAATATTTGCAGTGCGACTCTGTCAAGAAGAGATTTTCCCCTCGGAGTAACAATGCGACCTCTCGGCGTCTTAGCTATCAAACCAGCACTTTCGAGCTGTTGAAGAGCTTTTCTTATTGATGATCCACCGCCTTTCTTAAAGTGTTTTCTTTTAACAGTATTCTTGGTCCTACCTCCGTAGGCTGTACGAAGCCTCTCAAGACCCACTGGTCCGTTGAGATAAACTTTTCTAAGGAGAGCTGCACATCTTTTGTACCACCACTCCGGGTCCTCAGGGGGGCGTTCACGCGTGGGGCCTGTTTTAGCGTAGAGACTCCACTCAGGAGGCCTTATCTCGCCGGTATTCTCTTTTAGGTACTTAGCTACCTCCTCGATCAGCAGTCGCGCCGGCACAAGCCTTACATCCACCATACTCTGCCACCACATCCTCGAATTTACTTATTTAAAGATTTGCATTGGGAAAATAGTAGCAAAGGACAAGTGAAAAATAAAAGGGACTGCGAAAGGCGAGACATGTGTCTGATGTAGTAAAGACCGGCGACTGGGTAGTGCTCTACTACAGCGATAAGCGCAGGTACGTTGTAAAGGTGGAGAGTGGAAAGACCTTTCACACGATGCATGGAAGTATAAATCTATCCAGCCTCGTCGGGTTAGAATATGGTTGCTCTATCGAGACTAATATCGGAGAAAAGCTAACAGTATCAAGGGCCTCATTTATTGACAGGCTTGAAGTACTCCAAAAATATACACAAGTTATCTACCCAAAGGATGCCGCGTACATACTCTTGACCGCGGGTATAGGTCCCGGATCGAGAGTGGTAGAAGCCGGGACTGGCACAGGATATATGACAGCGATACTTGCATGGTACGTGAAGCCCAGCGGTAGGGTCTTCACGTACGAGATAAGGAAAGAATTTTATGAAAGAGCGCTCAAGAACCTTAAAACTCTGGAAGTCATACAGTATGTTGAGGCTAAGAACAAGGACGTGAGGAATGGAATAGATGAAGAGGATGTAGACGCGGTTGTTCTCGATATGCCTGATCCCTGGAACGTAGTTGAAGAGGCCATGAAGTCGCTTACTCATGGGGGCTCAATAGCTATCTTTGTACCTACAGTCCCACAACTTGAAAAAACGATAATTTCTCTTAAAAAAGCAAACTTTAAACAAATAGAGCCGGCGGAGATTCAATTAAGGAGGTTCAAGCCGATCCCAGAGGAACTTCGCCCAGAAACCCTAGGTGTAGTTCATACTGGTTACGTAGTTGTGGCCCGCAAAATATGACCCCGCGAAAACCTTATAGCGGTCTGCAGCAAGTTTTAATTGTAGCGGGGGTGCCCGAGCCAGGGTAAAGGGGGCGGACTCAAGATCCGCTGGCGTAGGCAGACATGTGCTGGCGCAAGCCTGCCCGGGTTCGAATCCCGGCCCCCGCACCAGTAAGATCTCCGAGAGCATTCTACGCCTAATAACGCGCTATAGAGATGCCGTATCCGGGAGTGTCGGCAACTAAGCAGCATGTCTGCGTACAGTAGGCTTCGCAGACGTGCTGCTTAGAGCTAATGTTTTTAAGAAGCTATGCATTGATGAGGAAATCTCACATTGTTGGAGAAAGACGCTTAATGGGTCTTATATCCAGTAGGAAAATTCTCTTCCAACCGGCTTTCTCAAGTAAGGAGTCTAAAGTTTTTAGCACGCCGAGCTTAAGCGGTGCTAACACAACCTTGTGAACCTTACCCCTACGTACCGAGTAAATCATTAAAATTATGGTTCCATTCCCCCTCTTCCCGGGCGAGTACACAAGAACACAGTCCTCCAGGAAATCGTTCTTCTCAACCAAACCGTATTCAAAAAGCCACTCCTTAATCAGTGTAAAGTAGCTCTTATACCCATGCTGGTTCTTTGCGTATCTTAGCCCACTCATAGCCAGATCCAGCCAGAAGACTTCATTGTCCTTGTTAACGATATATAGCCCCAGACTCCTCAGGGTCTTTGTCCTTAACATAAAGCCTAGCTATCGCTCAAAGAAGGGGTATAAATTACTTACTCCCAGAAAGCCTCGGTAGCAACTAGATCCTCAAGGGCATGTATTAAAGGGTCTGCAGATACACGTCAATAACCGTAAAAATATTTTTGCGGACAGAAGAGCATTTAATGAGGCATAGGGCATCAGTACATATACAAGTTGCACACTTAAGGAAAAGCAAGTTGCGCTAACCCTCTTATTCACCTAGACACAACATTTTTAAACTTCCGCAAACAACAACTACATGTAAAGCCGGGGTAGCTCAGCTGGGAGAGCATCCGGCTGAAGAAATTTCCGCGGAAACCGGAGGGTCCCGGGTTCAAATCCCGGCCCCGGCACCACGCAGAATTCATGGATAATTTTTCACTGCTTTTGTTTTATCTGGGGAATATTTAGAGAAGCATTAGAAGGTTCCACCGCGTGTCCTCGGCACCATTTGATGGTTAAAGGGTGTTTCTTCCAGGACGAGCTTACGCACGGAGGGAGCCTCTTCTAATATCTTCCCCTTTTTCACAAGGTCTATAAGGAGTGGGTGCAGGTATTTAGCTGGGTAGAATTGCCGGTACTTTGAGGAATAAGGCCCCAGCTCATCATACATTACCTCGATTAGTGTTCCAGCTTCGGTGACTAGTTGATGAGTCATGGCTACGAGGTTTGCATTCCTGTAGAAGCGTAGGCCTGTTTGGAAGTGGTCTTTCACTCTAACTGGACAATAGTGTACAGTTGTATTAGCTGAAACAGATTCTGCGTAGCGGATTAATTCTAAAGCCGCCTCTTCGCTCCCCTCAGCTGCACGATAATCCTTTGACAGCTTAAAACCGCGCAGCTGTAAGGACAGAGAATTTGACTCGGTAAATTCCAGCTGGTTCAAGTTGATAAAGTCAACTTCGTATTTTTCCGCTAAGTTTAGGAGCTTTAAAAGAAAGTCCCTGCTGCGAGGCAGCGCTGGGTACTCTAGACCAACGCTTAGTTTATCCCCCCATTCACGCGCTAGCTTCAAGGCTTCCTCCAACTTATCCAGCGGGGCATGTATTCTAAGCTCGTTTAGACCCACGTCTGCCAGTTCCTTAAGTCTGTCTCTCTTTAGTAGTAGCCCAGTTGTGTAAATGTGTATGTGAAACTTCTCTCCAAATTGATCCTTAAGATAGGAAATAGTCTGCACTGCTAGTTGGTGCTTTAAAAGCGGGTCTCCCCCTGTTAAGCTAGCTCCTTTTGAACCGGACTTTAAAATCTCAGCTTCTAGCCTTTTGAAGTACTCGAAAGGATTTGTTATCTCCGTCTCATTCACGATTATTAAGTCCCTCTGCCTCCTGTACTCACTCAATGGGCAGTAGAAACAGCTACAGGGACAGAGCCCGGTCAGGAAAATGATGGTTTTTAAGCCTTGCTGGCATAGCATGCATCCCCTTGGTAGCTTACCATACACAATACTTCCGGTCGCCAGATTCTTTACACGCATTTGTGTAAACACTGCAGTCCTTAGCGCTTCCCGTCAAGCGCTAGTCTTTAACTTGCTCGAGCAGGGAGACTATCTGCCAAATCTTCGTCCTCGCAAAGAGAGGGGTGTTTGGATCCATCGAAATTTCATCGAGCTTCGAAATCACCGTAGCAGCTTTTAGTCCAGGAGTCATTTCGGGACTCATTAGTACCTCTATAGACTCTGTTGCCACGCGCCTTATATTTCTGGGCACACCCCTGTCATCAGCAATCTGTTTTAGAAGCTCAATAGCATTTTTAATCTGGGGGGCAACTTCGCTCATAATCCTCCACCAAGTTGAGCTTTTTCTGCAGGCAAATATATCTATTTTCGTCCAGAGCACTCGTCCACAAGCAGGAAAAGCATACATAAAATTTTTAAAAAATATGTTAACTTTCATGCCTTGATTAACGCTATGAAGCTTTACGATGTAGGAAGGATATGTGTGAAGACAAGCGGAAGAGAAGCAGGCTCAAAGTGCGTCATAGTGGATATCATAGATGATAATTATGTCCTGGTAACAGGCCCGAAAAGTTTAACTGGAGTTAAAAGGAGGAGAGCGAACATCAAACACCTAGAGCCTTTAGATAAAAAGATAGGCATAAGCAAGGGAGCCAGTGATGAGGAAGTTCTCGCCCTCCTTGAAAAATCGGGTCTGATCGAATATATGAGGGAGAGGGTAAAGCCCGAACTTTCAGCGAGCTTTATTTAATGTTCGGTGCCTGCCTTTGCCTGCAAAGTACCTTGCAACACTACAGAAACGCGAAGTACTCTTTAGAACAGAGGAAGAGACGGATTTTTCCTATGGATGGTTACCTGAGGAGAGACCTCCAGACATTTTACTAAAATACTCTGTGATAAATCTGGATAAACCGGTTGGACCCTCTAGCCATGAGGTTGTTGCATGGCTAAGGAGACAACTAGGTATAGGAAAAATCGCGCATGCTGGAACCCTTGACCCGAAAGTTTCCGGGATTTTACCGATAAGCGTAGGGCACTCTACTCGAATACTACCAGTCCTGTTAAAGGAGGACAAGGAATACGTCTGCGTCATGCGTCTTCACGGAGATGTTGACCAAGAAAGATTGGAGAATGTTATCAGGTTGTTTAAGGGCAGGATTTATCAACGTCCACCATTGCGCAGTGCCGTTAAAAGGACTATAAGAATCAGGCGGATATACGACATAGAGCTCCTCGAATTCTCAGGCAGAACGGCACTCCTTCAGGTATGGTGTGAAGCCGGAACCTATATGCGTAAACTCTGCCACGACATTGGAGAAATCCTTGGCGTCGGAGCACACATGCAGGAGCTCAGGAGGATAAGATCTGGGTCTCTAAAGGAAGAAGATCATCTGGCAACCCTACACGACGTAGTAGATGCTTACCTTATATGGAAACAGGAGGGGATCGATACCTTTTTGCGGGAGGTGTTTCTACCAGTGGAATTTGCCGTCCAGCACTTACCTAAGGTGTGGATTAGAGATTCAGCTGTCGATGCGATATGCCACGGCGCACCCTTAGCAGTACCAGGGATAGTTAAGCTTGAAAGCGGCATAAAGGTCGGTGCAGAGGTTGCAATCCTCACGCTCAAAAACGAACTAGTAGCGGTGGGAAAAGCAGAAATGACTTCAGGAAAAATGCTTAGCGAGTCTAGGGGCATAGCTGTAAAGCCGAGATATGTGCTCATGGAACCCGGAACTTACCCAAAGAAGTGGAAGGCGAAGCAGCAACAGGCTTAGCTCAGTTAAGGTTTCTCGCAGGTGAGACATCAGTAGCTATAACTATCCAACAATATGTTTGCCAGGGCGATCAACACATCGACAGGCTTCTTCAAGGAAGAAATTTTGACTGATTCAACCCCATCAACATGCACACTGTGTGAAAAAATGAGAGTTATTTCATCCTCGATGCCCCTCAATACTTCTGTTATTTCTTTACCCCTCGTAGCGACCAGGTACCCCCTCATCTCAGCACCCGTATTCTTGACTTTCTCGATCACAAAGCCCCAGTGCGGGAACTTCTTTAGCCCACTTGCTTTCGCCTCTTCAACCGCAGAGACTACCCTTCTATGAATACCCATATAGGAAGACTCATCTACATGTATGTGCTTCGCTTTTTCACCTGAAACTGAGACCTTCACATTTATACCATGCAAAATGAAAACCAGAGAAACGTCCCTGCGGATATCATGAGACGTAAACATCGCAGAGACAACTATCCTCTTAACCAGAGAAGCATCCTCCTTAAACACATCAAAAGGCATCACAACCACAAACTTACGCCTCAATGCATCCACCATATGCAAAGAACAACACAGCATATAAAATAGTTATACGTGAAGGCATACATAGACAAATAAAACCATAACCCAGGACTAATCTGTATCAGGGCTTTAGCATGCGAGGATTTAGAGCCGGGGCCGGGATTCGAACCCGGGATAGATCGGGTATCTAAGGCTAGTTGACCACTGCAGCCTCGCCCCCTTACGGGTCCGACGCCTTAGTCCACTCGGCCACCCCGGCCATTGAAGATTTAGACACTCAGAGGGTTATAAGATTTTCGTGGCGGGCATGTGGAAGGTGCTGTATAGCGTGCGCTAACCCTGTAACCTCGATGTCTCAGCGTAACATTCACAGGGCGCAAGCCATCATAGTATGATGGGACACTTAAAGGTATACAAGACTACCTTAAACCAGGTCTTCTGCGGCTCAGTCTAGCAAATGCGCCAGGGCTACCCGCTGAAGCCTGGGTGAAAATCGAGGTATACCCATAGGCTAACAAGCGATGCGTTCTCTCTCTCTGGAAAATATTTGTAGCATAAGCAACTATTGGGTTAGAACAGTATAAATCTCTGGAGCGCTTGTGTCTGTACATTTTCAAGAAAAACTTAAATTTGTGTTGAGGATAGGGGTGAGAGGTGCCTCGGATGGGTGTTGGCTCGATAAAGCTTGTGCATGAGCGGGTTAACAGGGTGATTGGTCGGCGCGAGCTACTCTTCTCTATCACTCATGAAGGCTCAGGGACCCCCTCCAAGAAAGAGATCGTTTCACAGCTTCAAGGCGTTCTAGGTTCTCAGGGAGTGATTGTGGTTAGGAAGATTTCCACAAGGTATGGACAAAGAGTTTCAGATGTGCTTATACATGTATATGATGCCGAGACGACAGCAAAAATGTACGAACCAAAGCATATCCTGAGACGAAATGGACTAATTCGGGAGGAAGTTAAAAAGGAGGGATAGGAGTATGCCAAAAATCCATGGACTTTACGAATATGACTATAAAACCGGTACTATTAAATTGAAGAACAAGAAGTGTCCAAGATGCGGATCCATAATGGCTCACCATTTAAAGCCAGCAGAGAGATGGCACTGTGGAAAATGTGGCTACACAGAATTTGTCTAGTGCTCGGGAATGGCTGTCGTTCTAGGCATAGAGTCTACTGCGCACACCTTCGGTGTAGGGATAGCCTCTCATACGGGTAGCATACTCAGCAACGTTAATCGCGCATACATTCCTAGATCAGGCGGTATTAAGCCAACAGAGGCTGCTGAACACCACAGTAAAGTGGCGCCAGACATTCTCTATGAGGCCTTAAGAAGAGCAAATCTAAAGATAGAGGATATTGATGCTGTTGCCGTTGCGCTCGGTCCGGGCATGGGTCCTTGCTTAAGAGTTGGAGCGACCCTGGCGAGGTATCTCGCTTTAAAATATGAAAAGCCTCTTGTACCAGTTAATCACTCCATTGCTCACCTGGAAATTGCCAGGCTGACCACAGGGTTCTGGGACCCAGTATTTGTTTACGTAGCAGGTGGGAACACGATCATTACTACTTTCAATGAGGGGCGGTATAGGGTGTTCGGAGAAACTCTGGACATCCCGCTGGGTAACTGTCTAGACACTTTCGCGCGTGAAGTGGGCTTAGGGTTCCCTGGGGTTCCGATGGTCGAAGAACTTGCCTTAAAGGGCAGAAGGTACATATTCTTACCATACACTGTAAAGGGGCAGGACGTCTCGTACTCAGGTCTTCTAACTCAAGCTCTCCAATTGTATAAGTCTGGTGAATGCGGCTTAGAGGACATCTGTTACAGTCTTGTCGAAACGTCCTACTCCATGCTCGTAGAAGTTGCTGAGAGGGCGCTTGCACATACAGGTAAATCACAGCTGGTTTTAACAGGAGGAGTTGCCAGAAGCAGGATCCTCGTGGAGAAGCTCAGGAAGATGGTTGAAGACAGAGGTGGAGTTTTCAGCACGGTTCCAGCCGAGTATGCCGGTGATAATGGTGCAATGATAGCTTATACAGGTGCGCTAGCATTCATGCACGGCGTAAGGATTCCTGTCGAGAAGAGTTCTATCCAGCCCTATTGGAGAATGGATGAGGTAGAGGTGCCTTGGAGACAAAAATAGCCCAGGTCATTGATTTCGTCAGGTACTGGACAGGTTTTTCTTTCGAAAAAGTACTGGGAATAGGTGCTGAAGCCATACTGTTAGGAGGCTACATGTGTGGACAAGAAGTTGTAGTTAAATATCGACTGAAGAAAAATTATCGTGATGAAAACCTTGACCGTATCCTGAGGTATGAGAGAACAGTTCTAGAGGCAAAGCTTCTATGCAAGGCGACAATTATAGGAGTTAATGTACCAAGCTTGATGCTCGTATACCCAGAGGAAGGCATACTCATCTCGAGTTTTATTCGGGGAGAAAGATTAAAGGAATACGTGGAAAAAGCATCACCCAACTTACTTCGGGACGTCTTTAAGAATGTTGGACGCCAAGTGGGTTTACTCCACAATGCCGGCATTATTCACGGAGATTTAACTACAAGCAACATAATCTTGAGTGAGGGTAAGACACCGTTTCTAATCGATTTTGGTCTAGGGTTTTTCTCGAACCGTGATGAAGATGCAGGGGTGGATCTACATCTCTTTGCGAGGGCCATTGAGAGCACCCACCCATCACTCCTGGACGAAGTCTTAAATTCATTCATAGAGGGTTACAGAGGGGAAAGAGGCGAAGAAAAAGCCTTGTGCGTGATTAGGAAAATGAAGGAAATACGCATGCGCGGCAGATACGTCCGGGAAAGGAAACGTGCCATCCCCTCGAGCAGCGCCTCGCCTCTCCTTGCATAAAAAACAAATTTATTTAGGGCGTTCCTGAAAGAAAAACGTGAAGTGTAGACGTGCTTTATTCCTTGGACGCTTTCAGCCATTCCATAACGGTCATTTACAAGCGTTGAGGTGGATACTTGAAAGAGAGAGTGAGGTAGTTTTAGCAATTGGTAGTGCCCAGTACTCTCATACCTTCAAGAATCCATTCACTGTAGGGGAGCGTCTTGAAATGATATACGCAGTGTTGAAAGCTGAAAATCTTATTGACAGAGTTCTTGTAAGCGTAGTGCCGGATACAGACAACGAACACTCAGTATGGGTCAAGTTGGTGGTAAGCTGGTCACCGTGCTTCGACAAGGTATACACAAACGATCCGCTATCCCGGATACTCTTCAAAGAGGAGGGCTTCCCGGTAGAGGGGATACCGTTCTATAACAGGGAAATTTTCGAGGGAACACGTATCAGAAAGATAATTGCAGAGGGAGGTGACTGGGAGAAGTATGTTCATCCCCGTGTAGCAGATATAATTAAAAGGGTAAAAGGAGACGAAAGATTAGCACGGTTGCTTAACATCGCTTCTCCGCAATTTTAGCGTGCACTAAAATCTCCTAAGACGTTCTGCGGTCTCACCTTGCGTCAGCCGCATGAAATTAATGTAAAGGACAGGCCTCTCGGACTTTAGAGCATATTTTCTCATGCACCTCAATATAGAATTCTTTTAAAACATCAACGTAATCTGCTTCGCCACTCTCTACTAGGTCCATCTTGGCTAAAACCTCCGCTGTTTTTCTCTCGCTTATCACATCACTAAAGTTGTTCAAGAGGTACTGGAAGATGTCTCTACCAAGGCGTGTAGGAACAAGCTTGCTGCCCTTGACTGGTATCACGTAGTTCCTATCTAGGAGAGTCTTAATTATCTTCGAATATGTGGACGGTCTTCCGATGTTCCTCTCTTTCATCAGTCTGATAACATCAGCCTGAGTGTAGAGCGGAACCGTTGCCACCTTCTTATAGGTGGCATCTTCAACAATATACTCTCCCTCTACTGCCATAAACACTGTCCTGATAGGCATCACTTTAGCAAATCCCTCCTCTATAGTTTCTTTGATGAATGTAAATTGCTTCTCGAAGTAAGGGCCGGAAACCACAACAGTGGCTTCTGAAACTTTTGCCGGTGGCATCTGGCTTGCAATGAATCTTCTAAAAATCAAGTCATACAGACGGATGTGATCACGGGTCAGTGTTATTTGTAGCTGAAGTACTCCTTGGCGTATCATCTGCATTAGCCCGTCAACATCCAAGGGACGAGTTGGGCGAATACACTCATGCGCGCCCCCCTCACCCCACCTTCTCGGCGTAAAAAGTGATGGAGAGAGTCTCTCTCCAATGTAGCTCTTCGCAATGCTTAATCCCGCGTCAGAAACCCTAGTGCTGTCTGTTCTGTGATAGGTTATGAGACCGCTCTCGAATAAGTCCTGAGCCAGCTTCATCGTTCTCTCCACATCGAGTTTTAAGATGGTGTTTGCCTCACGCAGCAATGTATCAGTTGTGAATGGGGGTGGCGGATTAACATATTTCTCTGAGCGTTGCACTTCGCGTACAAAAACCCTAGCATCCTTTATTTCCTCTACGATTGCTCTCGGCTTTTTACCGTCAAGCCTTACTGTGTCAATTAGCAATCGGAGCTTTTCACTGTTCTTTACATTTTTCAGTGTTAGGCGGAAGACATACTTTCTGCTCTTGAGGGATTCCTCATGGTTAGAGATTATCCATCCAAGGACGGGAGTTTGAACACGACCAGCGGATAACCAAGATAGCCCATACACCCGCTGAAGGGCTTGACTAAGAGAGAAGCCGAGCCATCTGTCCTCTATTCTCCTAACGAGTTGTGCGTGAACCAGGTTGATATTTATGTCCCTGGGATTACTTAGTGCCTCCTCAAAGGCTTTCCGCGTAACTTCATGGAACTCGACCCGCCTTATTCTTCTGACATAAGGGCTCAGGGAAAGATAAATGTCCCAAGCGATCTTCTCCCCCTCGGTATCCGGGTCCGTAGCAATAATCACTTCCTCCACTTCCATTGCTAACTCGCGAAGTGCCCTAATGATTTCTGCCTTATCGAGTATCTTGTCGCTTCCACACTTTGGACAGACGGTTACAGTGGGTTGTACAGGCGTATTTGGCAGTGAGCCATGCAAAGAGATTCTTTGCAAGGGAGGATCGGTGAACTGTTCTCCGCATTTGATGCACCTCTTTATTGTGGTGAAGACTGGCGTAAAGGTTATCTGTGAGTTGTTCTTGAAAACTAGGACTCCGTAGAAGTCTCTCGCGGAGTCGTAGCTGTACAATTGTGTGGTTAGATCGAAGACGTGTCCTTGCGTGGCTGCAATGCTCAGTATGTAACCTGAGTAGGAGACTTCGTAAGATGTGATTGGGCCAAGCCTTCTGCGGCTGGGTTTTCCAAAGAAGCTAGCAATAGTTTTGGCCTTAGTTGGCGACTCTACGATAACTAATACCGATTTCACGAGGTCAGCCTTGAGCTCGGCAGGAATCTTGCCCTCTAGGATTTCTCTAATAATATGCCTCTCGCGGGTAATTTCTTTAATTAACTGGTCCAAGTCAATCTCATCTAAGGATTTCCATTCAATGTCATAGTACCTCGAGAACTTCTTGAACTTTTCTAGAAACAGCTCATCGTCGCATATGATTATTGAGAGGCCTCTCGAAATTCCCCTTGCGTATAGGCGTGAAGCCCTGCCCGAGGCTTGAATATAGGTCAAAACGTCTGGAAGCAGCAGTTTTAAAGATTCGCCGTCCTTGATGACTGTCAGAGAAGTTTCCTTAGCAAGCCTATCCAAGCACTCGGGAGACGAAAGATACTTCTCAACTATCCTCCTCAATAAGTACACTCTTCCAGCCACTCTTGTGAACCTTCCTGTACACGAGTTTTCAGCCAGGCATTTTGTAAAAGCCATGTATTCTCCAGGCTCCATGTTTTGCAGTGCCTCCCTAATATAGACGACCAGGCGATCTAGAGATGCTTGATCCTCTTTGGTAGCTACGTTTCTAACGTTAGAAGCTATTTGTATCAGACGTAGCGGTGTAACATCACTTAGATCCAGGGAGAATTTGAAGTGTGGTATACCAACGAAAAGAACGTACTTTACCACGTGAGGTAGGTCGAGACCCCTGACAAGTGTTCCATAGTAGCTTGCAACCCCTATCAGTACATCAACGCTTCCAGCCTCGAAGTCTTTGAGTGCCGACTTATTCTTACGTTTTCCATGCATTAAGCCAACCCTAATACCGGCTGATTCGAGGGCATTCGCAAGCGACGTTATAAGGTCTTCAGAAGACCCTATAGGCACAAATATAAGTCCACCGCTTCCAAGCCTCGATGCGAGTTCAACAGTTTTCTCAATAATTTTACCTCCATCTACTATTACGAAGGCATCAACTAGGTTTCTTAGAAATTCACTGCGAGACCCTATTTCAAAACCCAAAAGTTCCCTGAAAAGCCTAATTCTAGCGCCTCGCGGCCGCCCAGTAGCCGTAGACACCACTAAGACTCCGTGCTTACGCATGCCGACTACCTCCTTTATTCTCGTTTGCAGCTGTTCAACTAAAGCTCTCGTCTCGTCGGAGGCACTACCATTACGTAGTTGACGGCCAAGCTTCAACGATTCTCTTACCGCCTCAAGAGCTAATTCTATATCACCTTGGGAGAAACCTAACAATATGAAGATTTTATCGATATTCTTAGAGGATTTGATTATGCTGTCAACGTCATCTACAAAAATGAAATCAAATTTTTTACCTTCAAGTTTATCAAAATTCCTGGACAAGAATTGTGAGGTAGTAATAAGAATAGAGAACTCATTGCTCCGAATCCTACCCACGACATTTTCCTTTACATTTTTAGGAAGGTTACCGTGGTATAGAAGTATCTCATCAGGGTTTAAATTAAGCTTTGATGCAAACGTTATCGCTTTTTGGTAGACTTGAGACGCCAACACTGATGTAGGCAAAATCAAATATGACTTTTTGCCCTCTCTTGAAAGAAATAAAGCCATAAGGGTGCCGAAAACTGTTTTTCCAACCCCCGTGGGTGCAAGAATAACAAAGCTCTTTCCCATAAAAACTCTTCTAGCCCATGTTCTCTGGGCACTCCAAGGACTGCTTCCCAGTCCCTGGGAAAAGAATTCCTGAAACTCTGCTAATCTTCTCTCTATGAGGTAGAGTTTTTCTAAGTCCTTTTTTGTTCCGTAAGCATCAAGCACCTTAATAATTTGCTCTAAGTGTGGGAGGAAGTAGTCTCCGTGCTTATTGTCTAGCTCTCCCCCCCTCTTTGCTCTTAGAAGCTTCCGAAGGCTTTCATCTGGCAAACAGTTCTTGCAGGGAATTTTATTTGCTAGGCGAAAGTCGCTGATGTCACGACCACAATTGGGACACATAGACTTGTAAATCGACCCGAGCTCCTCGCTAATCATTTGCCCTCTGAAAATCTTTCATCCGAAGAAATAAAAAGGTATATCTCAGAATATAGTTACTTTTGCTCGGCTAATCTAAGTAGTCTGTTCCAGTTTTCCTCTATATCGCGTTTAATCTCGTCCAGTAGCCACTTGTTCTCGGGCTCTAGCAAGTGTCTGAATCTCCCCTGCAGCTTGAAGTAATCCTCTACAGGCTTTGCCTCTTTAACGGGAACTGTAATCCTTATTTTACCATCTTCATATTCGTAGAGCGGCCATATCCGCGTCTGCACAGCTAATCTTGCAACCTCTATGCTTTTGGACGGGTCAAAGTACCAGCCAGTAGGGCACGGGCTGAAATAGTGAAGAACTGTGGGGCCAGAAATGCTCGCCGCCTTCGCAATCTTATTATACATGTCTATTGGAAAGGCGGGGTTTAGCGTCGCTGCATACCTAACCCCATGTGCAATAGCTATTTCGATTAAATTCTTTTTCCGCTCCATTTTCCCTGGAATTACCTTTCCTGCCGGGCTAGTAGTTGTAGAGGCTCCTCTCGGTGTTGCGCCGCTACGCTGAATGCCAGTATTCATGTAGGCCTCATTATCGTAGCAAATGTAGATGAAGTCGTGTCCCCTCTCCAGGGCACCGGAAAGCGCCTGAAAACCAATATCGAATGTTCCACCATCACCTCCGAAAGCAATAACTTTCGGCTTCCTCACTCCATACTTCTTTGAAAGTATATTGAAGGCCGCCTCAATGCCACTTGCCACTGCGGCTGCATTTTCAAAGGCCACGTGGACCCATGGCACGCCCCAACTCGTGTACGGAAATATTGTTGTCGCGACTTCCAGGCAGCCAGTAGCATTAACCACAACTTTTGGATCCGGGACTGCTTTTAAGGTGAGTCTCACGAGTTGCGGTATACCACAACCAGCACACAGCCTATGACCTGGCGCAAATTGTTCTTCGAGGGGAATCTCTTTCAAAGTCCTAATACCCGTAGCTCTAGCGCCCATGCATACCACCTCATGTCTCCCTTAGTCCCACCCAAATACTTTCTTCAGGGGCCTCACCCCTCCTCCGAACTTCCTCCATTATCTCATAAATCTTCTCAACGTGATAGATCGTAAAGTCACGTCCACCTAAACCGTAGACAACATTGAAGAGAAGAGGTCTCTTTCTTGAACTATAAAGTGATGTTGCAATATCCATGAATAGCTGGTTTCCCGGACTACCAAAGCTGACGCTTCTGTCGAGAACTGCCACTACGTCAAACTTCTCTAAAATCGATCTAAGCTCTTTAAGTGGGAAGGGCCTGAACTGTGTTAGGCTAATTACTGCCAAATCTAAACCCTTTTCCTTTAATTTTCTAGCCGCGTATCTTGCTGTCCCGGCAGAAGAGCCTAGAATGACAATAGCCTTGTCAGTGTCCTCAGAGTTAAACGTCTTTACCGGCACGTATCGTCTTCCGCTGCATTTCTCATACTCGGTGAAAACCTCTCTGATTATTGAGCTTATCTTGGGGTATACCTCGTACTGCAACCTTTTATGCTCCATATACCAGTCAGCGAAGTCCAGAGGTCCGTAAGTCTTTGGATTCTCCGGGTCTATAGGATTAACAGGTCTCCTCGGCGGCAGAAATCGATCAACTTCCCCGTCGTCAAGCACGTAAAGTCCCTCCAATGCATGAGTGAGTATAAAGCCGTCAAGATTAACGATTACTGGCAGGAGGACGCGTTCATCTTCTGCGATCCTGAACGCCATCAAGGTCAAATCGTACGCTTCCTGCACGTTTTCGGCGAAAAATTGTAGCCACCCGGTATCGCGTGCGGCGTAAGCGTCGTCATGGCTACAGTGAATGTTGATGTTTGGGGAAAGGGCGCGATTTCCTATTGCCATAACTATAGGAGCTCTTAATCCCGCTGCAATCCACAGAATCTCGTACATTAACGCTAGCCCTTGGCTAGAAGTAGCTGTAAATACCCTAGCACCTGCCAGAGAGGCGCCAATAGCTGCTGATAATGCGGTATGTTCGCTCTCGACTGGGATGAAGGCGGCATCTATCTCCCCGTTGTTTACGTAGTCCGCAAGAGTCTCAACAATGACTGTTTGAGGGGTGATGGGATAAGCGCTGATAACATCTACCTTTGCCTGTTTCACAGCATAAGCGACAGCTCTATTACCATTCATCCCTACAAGTTTTCCGCTCATCCCTCCGCCACCATCTCAATTGCGTGAACGGGACAAACATTTGAACAGATTCCACAACCTTTGCAATAGTCATAGTTGATGGAAACGGTGTCCTTGTCGTGACGATTAATTGCTGGTTCAGGGCAGTGGACCCAGCAGAGCAGACATCTTATGCATTTCTCTTCGTGCAAGATAGGTTTCAGGGCACGCCAGTTGCCAGTCTTATTGTATAGGCTTGTTTTCGGCTCTGAGATGATACCGCCGGGAGGCATCTCCCTCCAATTTTTAAGAATGAAACCTGCATTCTTACTCGTGCCTTCTCACCTCTTCATATGCGCGCTTAATGGCAAGAATGTTTAGTTGCGCTAGCTTGCTGTCCTTGGAAAAGCGTTCAGAAACAACAGAGAGTACGGAATCAAGAGATACTAAGTTGCTTGCCCTCACCAAAGCGCCCAGCATAGGTGTGTTGTAGAATGGGCGCCCAAATACTTCCATTGCTATTGAGTAAGCATCCACAAACCAGAGGCTAATTCCATGGCTCTTGGCATACTCAGTGATTTTTTCGCTTGGAACCTTAGCATTCAAAATCAATAGCCCATCCCTTTTGATACCGGCGAGGATTGATGGCTCGTTCTGCATTGAGGGGTCAATTACGACTACTATATCCGGCTCATATATGCCTGAATGGAGTTCTAATGGCGAGTGGCTTACTCGTGTGTAAGCCCTCACGGGCGCACCCCTCCTCTCCGGCCCGAACTCTGGGGCATGATAAACATACTTCCCCTCCTTAAGAGCTGCCAGCGCTAAAAGCTCACTGCTAGTCACTACGCCTTGGCCTCCACGTCCATGCCATCTAACTTCATAAAACTCGCTTCTCATCTCTCGTGTCGTACGCTTTTAATAATTCGAAGTATAAAAATATTTCTCGATGACGTTGAGGCATGAAACTATGTCTCTCAGTATCGCGTGGCACAAAGACTACGAGGAACTATCCTTTACTCCACCCACACTAAGGGATATATGGATTAAAGCCAGGAAAATCTTCATCAACAGGTATCTGCCAATTCTCATGTCTCAAATTCCGACGCAGATTATGAGCGTAAACTACTACCCAGAGGAAGTTCTACTCCTTGCACATGAAGAAAGCTATGTTAACTTTGTAAAGGAAATGTCTGAAAGGGGGAGAGGGCTCCTAGATTACGGGGATACTCCTGCTTTTCCAGGCGTTTATGAGAAAGCTCTATTAGCTGTTTCAGGCACACTCACTCTAGCAGAGTTCCTTCGCTTAAACAGGGGAGTCGGATTTAATCCGCAGGGAGGCTTCCATCACGCCAGGAAAGCTTCTGCTGGTGGATTTTGCGTATTCAACGATTTAGCTATTGCAGCTAGATACCTATTAAGAAGAGGGGTCAAAAAGCTAGCCATAATAGACATCGATGCCCATCATGGGGACGGAACACAGGATATACTCTATAGAGACCGGGTTTTGAAAATAAGTAGCCACGGCTATGGGTATGGCTTCTACCCAGGCACCGGTTGGATAGATGAGCTGGGTGAGGGAGAAGGCAGCTGCAGAAACATAAACATTCCCATGCCCTTTCCAAGCGGCGACGATGTTTATGAATTGGTGTTAAAGTTCATTGGAGAGATACTGGAGAGGTATAATCCCGAGTTCATAATTGTTCAAGCTGGCTGTGATGCATACCTGAACGATCCACTTGTTGGGTTAAGGCTAACTGACAATTCTTACTATGCATTCTCACTATTATTATCCAACTATGCATCAAAAGGAGTACCCGTGCTACTTACGGGCGGCGGTGGGTATCAGCCAGAGATAGTCTCCAGGCTTTGGGCGCTAATGCTTTCCTGTACAACTGGCAAGTGCCTAGACAAGCTTGGACCTCTGGACCAGAAAACTACCTCCGACTTAAAGCTTGTTAAAATAATGGAATCAAGGATCGAATACTTAAGGAAAGAAACAAGTAAATGTCTTTAAAAGATAGAAGGTAATGAACCAAGGATAAAACTAATAAATTTCAACCTCAACGCCGTAAGCTGCGCCCTGAATGCTTACTATCACGTCCGCACCTTTGGCGCCGGCAAGCTTGGCTATGCCGGAAACTAAGTCTCCAAGCTTTGCAAAAAGAGAATTCGGCTCTTCGCCAACCCCCTCAATTGCTAACTTAACACTTTTTTCATTAACTTTAACTTCTATCTCAGCATCCTTGAAAAGGCTTTTCACTTTCCTCTCAATATCTGCTTTTGCGACCACACGTCCTCAAGAGCCTTCAACAATATTCCCTTTAAAAACTTTATGTGCGTAGTAGAAACTTTCCCCGCGAGTAGTTGCTGCAGTAAAGCTTGTGGTTATCGGAGAAGAGGTCTTCCAGCTTATTGATTCGTCGCTTATGATCCCCTCGTGAACTGTTGTTTACTGGGAGCACGTGCTTTGGTGTGCTTACGGCACGCCTTTGGAAGAGCATTCTCGCAGTTCATAGAGACCGGAGGAGCATTAAAGGATTAGATGACACTATAATTCTGGGAGATGGCCCTTTTCGCCATGGACTTTGAATTTTTGAAAATAAAAAAATATTAATTTGTGTAATTTCTTAATTAAGCATAGGTGTTAAAGTCGAATGTTATCCAGGGGAAGAAGGGGCGCCCGTGGACTAAGCATAACATCCCTCCCATACAAGGTGAAAGTATACTCTAATAACCAGGTCCTAATCCCCGCACAGCTGGTGAGAGCTTTAGGGATACAGAACCTTGAATACGCAGAAATAGTTTTACGCAGGGGGGAGCAAACAGTCAACTTTCTGGTGAGGCTGCTCAAGACCCGTTTTACGGACTCCAGACAATTTACAATACCCAAAGAGATTAGAGACAGATTAAACATTCTCCCAGGAATGGAGATCGAAATTCTAGAGATCAAACGACCAAGAGAGATACCTTAAAGTCTGCAAAACCTACAGCGCGCTGGGAGAGGAACTCCCCGTTTAGCGCCTTCCCGCTTGAAGCCAAATTTTTTTCAGCCGCGCTTTCCCCGAGGCATGGGAAGAATTCGACGTTTGTCGGAGCCCAAAAATTGGGTCATTGTGAACCTTAGCGCGCAAAACCTACACTACGCCTAGTCCTTCCTCGCGAACTGGAGGAGAAAGTGAAGCCACAATTATAAGTGCTCCCATTATGAACGAAAAAAGCTCCGAAACAGAGCTGGCAAGTAGCTGAATCAGCTGCTCTTTCTCTCCGTAGGCATAGAGCGGACTTACATACTTTAACCCCTCCAAAACCCCTCTCGTGTAAGAGAGGGTCTTTTCGTATCCTGCAATATAGTTATCAGCTAGCGACCTAACTGTGGGATCAACAATGACGCCTAGAACTTCGCCACGAGCAATACTGATAAGCTTTTCCAGCACGTTTAACGCCATTGCAATAGCTCCATCGTAATCCTTTCTAGATATAGCGTCAGAGAACTCTTGCGTATACTTCTTCATTAATTCACTAAGTCCTACTATGCTTGTCATAGATTCACTGGTGCTAATAGCTAACCCCGCCGGTTAAATCTATCGCGCATTTTTCTCAGTAGCGCGCCAGGGTATAAGTGGTTCGGGGCAGCAGAAGCAAGTTCATGAAACCAGTTCTGCTTGAATTTTCCTATGCACAATTCTAAGCAGTCAAAAACCTCACCAGGGAACATTCTTCAACCTTAAGAGGTAAGCCAGTATATTGGTGAACATGTGTATAAGCGGAGTGACCATGAGAATAATGAACACGAAGCCTGGCGGTGGCAATCCGAGGAAAACCATCCTAGTTATTAATGAGCCTATGAGGAAGTCTACCTGATCAAGGATCCACGCGGGATCCCCAGGCTCTAAGCCCATTCTGCGTTTTATAAAAGCACCAGCTAAATCCCCAAATAAGGCACCTAGCGCGAGCAGGCCCCCCTCAGTAGCGTTATGGAGCCCTAGAAGGTGAAGGAGCAGGGCAGTTGAAGAGCCAGCGGCAAACCCGAAGACGAATCCTTCGAATGTTTTGTTCTTACCGAAAATGCTTCTGCCATCGATAAAGTGCTTCTCGAAGTCCATCGGGTGCAGTTTCCTATTCCTGGACAAGAGAACTTTTCCAACAACCACCGGTGAGGCATTAGCGACATAAGCAGGTAGAATCCATAGTATAGACCTAAGGAAGTGCTCAAGAGTAAGAAAATAAAGCAAGTTTTCAATGCCTAGAGCTAAACCGAAAACCAAGTAAAGTGCTAAGGAATAAAAAACGTAGGAAGGTAAAAAACTGGAGAGCAAAGAGCGCTTAACACTGCTAGGAGCATCCTGGGCGGCACTCATGCTCTTATGGCAAATAAAAACTCAGGTTATTTAGTTTTTTCATTCAGCTACTTTGACTGCCTGCTGGAGAGAACTGAGCTTTTTATGTAATCTTTAATTTCTTCGTATTCAGTAAGAATAGCACTATCGGTAACAAGTAAAGGCGTCCTTGCAGACCCGTACTCTACTAAAAGCCATCCACGCAGACCATTCGCCGAGACATTTACAATCTTTAACAAATCATAGACACCCCACGTCCTGAGATCTTCTAGGAGCTTTTTAGAGTCCTCATCATTACCTATGAACAGCACGGCACTTTTTTTCACAGTCTCCACCATTAATCGTGGTTCATCTCTTTTCACGAAAAAGCTATCACTTCCTTTATCCAACATATGAACCTCGTATTAGTAACGTAGCAAAAACATGAAATGGTTTCCGAGAATAAGCCTGAAAGTATATCACCTCCCAAAATAAACCCGTACTCTAGAGAAGGACTCGTTCTAGGTAGGGCAAAACTTTTAAAACCTCCCCTATACCTTTTAGAGCCAGGGCCGGTCGTCTAGTGGGAGGATACAGCGGTTACCTTAAGCCGCCTTTGCAAGGATCCATATAGGGGTTCCGAGAGCGGCGGAGGTCCCGGGTTCGAATCCCGGCCGGTCCACCAGGAGCTATAACAGCTTAGAAAAATTTAAATCCTAATTTTCACCCCAACCAGGGAGATCATATCTGGGAAACACAGGAAGGGTTCCAGTTAAAACCTAATATATCTATCAAAATCTCTGCTATGTGGCGTGCTGCTGCGCACTTATTTAGAAGCAAGTTCTCGGGCGTGATACAGTAGTAGCTACATAGGAAACTCTCAAAATAGTCACGAATAGCAAGCGCTTGAAACAAAACTAATATTAACTTTGTCTTGACTTGATTGTGCTGAGGGGTATGGGCGAAGTGAAAACCTTCGAGGTAAGGGGGATAATGCGCCTGAGACTGGGGGAGAAAAGAAAATTTAGGTTGTATGTAAGGGGGCTGAGCGAGGACGAGGCTAAAGAAAAAGTCTACAGTATCCTTGGCTCAAGGCACAAGCTGATGAGGAGCCACATACAAATTTCCGAGATTAAGGAAGTCTCACTAGAAGAGGTAAAAGACGAGTACATAAAGGAACTAGCACAAACGGATAAAATAATTGCCTACTAGTAAGGTGAATATCTTTGTCGCAAGTAGCACGCTAGTGCGCCTTTAATAATCTTTATTGTTGACTAAGATTTATGATAAATTTTTACTTTTTCATGCATATTCCTAACATTTTTCATATTGCCACCTGTATATGGCTTTCAAATTCTTAGCCGGGTTGCTTTGGGGCCGAGCCTCCACGTCTTCAGGTCCCGAGCCCTCCCTCACAGCCGCGCGCAGAGCTGAGCGCCTTGGGTTTGGAAGTGCAGCCACCGGAGTGCATCACAACGAAAAGCTTTATAGCTACACCAAGCAGAGTAAAACCCATAACCCTGCGATAAGGCGGGGTAGCACGGTGGCGCGCGCTGTCGCAAGTAAGTAAGGAGAAGCTGGCTGAGGAGTATGGGCTTCTAGCCCAGGTTGCTGAAGAGCTGGAGAAAGAAATAACACTTGCACAGAGCCTTCTCGCAGAGGTAGATGCAGCGATACTAGCGCTTAAAAACATCAGTACCTTAGAGGAAGCAAAGGAGATACTGGTTCCGGTCTCCTCCGGCATCTACATTAGGGCTAACGTAAAAAAACAAGAAAAATATCTCGTAGCCATAGCGCGAGACATCCTAGTTGAAAAAACTTTCGATGAAACTTTAGATTTTCTAAACAAGCGAAAAGAAGAACTGAACCAGCTAATCGAAAAAAGAGTAAATGACTTAAATAAAATTGCATTGAGGATAAGAGAAATAGAAGGCTTGATTAAGGCGACTAAATGACTTACTGGGTAGATGCGCGGGATGCCAAGTTTCGGCTTAGGAAACGTTTTGAAGGCTTTCATAGAGGAACTAGCATACACGGAGCTCGACTCAAGAGCTGTGGAACAAGTTTCTTCTGCATACTTACTTAAACTTGTTGAAGAAGGGGTAGCCCTCGAGGTTGCAGAATCAGTATTTAAAGAACTTTCCAGCCGCATTTCAGGCAGGAGGGTGAGTAGGCTGGAAAACAAAAAAGAGGTTATCCTAGGCGAGCTTCGAAATCTGCTTAAAGAAATCTTCTCCTCGACAGGCAAAATTGACCTATGGCAATCAGCCCACGCAGGAATACAGCAAAAAGGATACTTTGCCGTCGTCTTCCTTGGTCCCAACGGGCACGGCAAAACAACGACTGTTGCGAAGCTAGCTTATCTCTTTAAACAAAAAGGCTACAGGGTAGCTATCGCGGCTGCTGACACCTTTAGAGCTGGCGCGATAGAGCAAGCTCACCAGTGGGGCTCTAGAATCGGTGTAGATGTTGTGTCACTAGGCTATAACGCGGACCCGGCGGCGGTTGCTTATGAAGCTATCAAAAGAGGTGAAAGAGGTGCCTCACAAGTGATCCTAATCGATACCGCTGGCAGAATGCACACAAAGAAGAACTTGATGGATGAGATGAAGAAGATAATCAGAGTGGCACAGCCTGATCTAAGGATATTTGTTGGAGACGCGCTTGTAGGCAATGATGCAGTTGAGCAGGCGAAGACGTTCCACAGCGAAGTGGGGTTTGACGGCTCTATACTAACGAAGTTCGACGCAGACACTAAGGGAGGAGCAGCGCTCTCAATCATATATGTAACGCGGAAACCGATACTCTTCGCTGGAGTTGGACCAGGAGTAAATGACCTCAAAGAGTTTGACCCAGAACTATACTTAAAGATGCTTTTAGATTAGTGCGCTCCAGAGGATGCACTTCTATTTTTGAGTTACATTTCTCTATGGATGCACCTAGACTACTCTAAAACCTGAAAAAGTTTGTCGCATTTCACGTGTTCACTCTTCAACTTCTGCAGAACTTCTTCGTAATTACTGGGCGGCGTCTCATTGTTAAATAGAAGCTTCCTGTATGCTTCTAAACCAGTGTACGGTACTCCGAGAATGTCACTATAAGTTTTTATCTTATTCTCGATAACTCCATAGCCTATCAGTTTTTCTCTCCAGTCAGGGTCTCTTAACAAGTGATGAGAAACAATTATTTCGCTCTTCTCATCCAAGAGACCGAATAGTCTTGAAAGGTTTTTCATTCCCTTCTCAACGGCTCTGCTTGACACTTTCTTTTCTGAAAGATAGGTGGGAGGCCCTCCTACGATGACTAATGCAGGCTCTAGCTTTACTATTTTTTCTAAAACCTCGTTGCTGAAAGGTCCTTGAACGTCTGGCAGGAAGGCCAGCACAGCCCTATCTTCTAGGTAAACAACAAAACATAGCACATAGCCCAGTTCTTCTCCATGAGGCGCCAGGAAGCTTTCTATTCTTACATCTCCAAAGCTAAGTATAGCATCATTAACGAGGTGAATTTCCTTTGCCTTATTCTTGATGGCATTCAAGAATAATGCTGCCCTCTTTTTCTGGGAGAAATTTATTTTCTTCGAGGGGTCCTTAGCTATGACAATCTTCCCGGAATATATTTCCAAGTATTCATTTTCGCCGGTGCATTCATAGAGAGAAGCGAAGGGCGGAGTAAAATGGTCCCTGTGATAATGCGACACCGTGATTATGTCCGCTTGAGAAGCTCTTTCCAGTATTCTCACCCTGGTTTTCCACAGTGCTCTGAACTCCTCGGGATGAGGGGGTAAACCATATCTGCGAGGACCAAGAGATGCAGAGGCGTCGAAAAGTATCCTTAAGTCTGCTATTTCTGCATATAGAGCCATTGACCTTACCCCAAGGCTTTCATCAGCTACAGGCATTATACGTAGGTCAGTGCGTGTCACCTGTTGCCCCGCCTTTTCGCGGGGTTATGGTTTTATAGGTTTTACTCTTGAGGGTGTAGCTAGGAAGCTGAGTACCCCGATTTGCCTTGGCAGCTGTACTTCTATGCTCAGCGCCTCAAGCCCCCTAGCCATTACACCCAAGCCATCGTTCACGTCCGCGTGCAATGTGTACCCGTAGGGGCAAGTGACCAGACCCCTGGGCTCCCTCACGATCTCCACTTTGTGTAGCGTGCATTTCTTCGTAGCAAGCCTCAGCATCAGCCTGCGCTGACCCCACATGTTAGCGCGCGCCTATCGCAGCGTTCAACCAATACCTGGGTCCCACTCACCCCGCCACCGTAGCGGTGGGGATCACTTGCAGCTCCAAAAGGAGCTGGGACCAGGCGCTCAGTGTCACGATGCGCACGCCGCCCCCCAGCCTTGACCCTGCGCGCGGCACAACGCCAGGTGCCCCTATAACGTTTTTCGCTTAAATCGCGCCTGCATTTTGAAAGGAGGAAGGGAGAACTCCTTTTCAAGCGCGCCAAAAAGTTACACCTCTTCGCCCTCTCTAGTCTTTTGTAGAGCCCTTTCAAGGTACCTTCTTTTAAGCTCGCTTAGAGTGGTTGCGTCTTCGGGCTGCTTGTCGAAGCGTATTCTCCTTATACGTGCAAATCGAAGCGCAAAGCCCGACGGATACCTCTTGCTCCTCTGTATCTCGCTGTAGTCAACCTCAACAACTATTGCAGGCTTTACATAAACAGTGTAGCTATCCTCCCAGATCTTTAGCTGGAGAAGTCTCCTGGTCATCTCCTCGAACTCCGCATCACCTAGCCCCTTGAAAGTTTTTCCTACGGAAAGAAACTTTCCACTTTTCTCGTCGAAGACCCCCAAATGATAGTTGCTGAGCCATCCCCTCCTCCTACCATGACCCCATTCAGCAGCAATTATGACACAGTCAATTGTGTCATAGGATTTAAGCTTGAGCCAGTCGCTACCCCTTATTCCAGGCTTATAGAGTGAAGTTGCACGCTTCGACATTATGCCCTCGTGTTTCTCTTTAAGTGCCTCCTCGTAAAACCTTTGCGCCTCCTCCTTATTGTATACGGCTTTCAACTTGGCAAGAATCTCATCATCTACGACTATCTCCTGCAAAATATTCCTCCTAGAAGTATAGGGCTCCTTCACGAGTGTTCTCCCATTAAGGTATATAACATCGAACAAGTGAAGCTGAAAGGGAAGCTCGCGGAAGAATTTTTCTCTTTCGTTTTTTCTCCTAACTCTCTTTAAAAGGTCTTGAAAGGCCACGGGTTTACCCCCGATGATGGCCAAAGCCTCGCCATCGAGAATAGCTTTTTCTGCTTTGACGTTTACCCTCACTTTCTCCACAACGTCTGGCACAAACTCTGTTATCCTGTTAAGCCGCCTAGAAAAAACCTCAACTCTTTCCTCATTAATGTGTATCTGGACGCGTATACCATCATACTTGTACTCGAGATACAGGGGGCTCCCGTGTTCTTGAAAGAGGGCATCCACGCTGTAAGCCATGTCTGCAAGCATAGGTTTTACTGGGTGAAAAAGTCTAAGCTCTGCCCTCCCTAAAAGGGGAGGGTTCTCGCGCGCCACTAGGACTACATCTCCCACATCGCTAAGCACCATATATGCATGCAGCACATCGCTAATTGGGACACCAGCAATCTTAGAAGCCGCTTCGAGTAATAGTCCCTTGCTTGCACCTATGCGAACCTCGCCAAACAGCACTCGAAGCAAAAAATCTATTTCACTCGCATCCATCCTTGAGAAAAGATATTGGAGAAGCTTAATTTTCTTATTCTTGCTGCCTCCACCTGCTACGTTCGCTATTCTCTCTAAAGTGCGATAAACCTCAGTAATGCTCAAAGGCTCTATACTTATCGGCAAAATAGATTTGTGACTGACCACACCGTATGCTTGCTTGAGTAACGAGTATCCCACACCGAGCTCCCTCATATCATACTCTGGAAAAACCTCGCCTGCAAGAAACCTAGCCGCGATAGCCACCTCGTCAAGCGAAAGTTTTTCAAGAAATTCCGCTAGAAGTCTTACCTTCTCCTTTTTACCCGATACTTGCGTAACCTGGCTTGCCACCTTTACCAGGTCCCTGAATAACGCCATGAGCTAAATAATTTTGAATCCGTAAAATAATTTAGCGTTTCACATTCGTAGAGATAGGAGTTGCAAGGATTTAAATTTTCGTGAGAAGAAGGGATAGATTTCCCGTGAGCACAAGTGGCATGCTGATTAGTTGAGTATTTGGCAAGTTTTCCTCATTGACAAGTTCCTTCATAGCCCTCCTCTACCTGCGCATTTTCCTGGTTACAGGATCCCGGATGAAGCGGTCTCTGGGGGGCGGGATGGAAACTCTAGTAAGTGTGCTATATAGAAAATATTAAATTTAAAAAGATTTACAGGTACGCGCTGAGCGTGCTTTGAAACCTCCTATGGAAAGCCGACCTTAATCTCTTAATATAAGTCTCCACCTTCTCCGGCGAAAAATTGTTCTCGTCAACTAAAAATTCTCTCAATCCCTCCTCATTTATCCGGCCGAATTCTACACTGTAATTCGTGGTTACGGGAGGGTTCAAGAAAAGCTCCCTGATCTCCTCATAATTATCAGGAAGCATCCTCCTTAGATTTAAGGGTAACCTCTCAAGGGACCCGTACTTCCTTATAAGGGACAAAGCACGCTTAGGACCTAGTCCATAGACCCCCTCGTTGTAGTCTGTTCCAATTAGAATGGCAAGATCCACGAGCTGTGGAAGCGAAATCTTGAGCACACGAAGCAAGTCTTCCAGCTCGATTATTTCAGGCTTAAGCCTCCTTGCTATCATCCTTGAGGGCAGCCACTCGAAGCCTGTAAGGGTTACATACCTGACTAGCCTAGGAGAGCCGTAGAGGAGGGAATCCCAGTCCATTGAGCTAACAGCCCAGGCATCTCCTCTCTTGACCAGAAACGCTGCCTGCGCCTCAGCGTCGTAAGGTGCCTGGACAGTGGGGAACCCCATCAACTCTAGAAGCTTTTTAGAGCTCTCAACTATCCACTCATCAATAGAGGCTGAAACCACTGCTTTCGAAAAGGCTTTTTCTAGGTCACCTTTCCTCAGGAGCTCGAAATATTCTTGCCTGGCTTTTTCGCGCAGAGCTCTCCTTTTCTCCAGCTCATTCCTCTTGAGGGGATGCGGCGGGCCATCAAAGACAAAGATAAATAACATATTGTACTCGAACGCGAGCCTAGAGTACCTCGACACAAGCCCGGTCAAGTGAGAAGTAACCTTCCCCCTCGAGTTTGTCAGAGGTCTCCCGTATCTATCCCGGATAAGTGCCAAGAACTGGTAAACAGAATTAAAAGTATCAACAGCAAGTACCCTACCCTTAAGCCTCGACAGCTCAGTGCCTTTAGGTCTGACCAGGGGAGTTAGGTAAGTACCCATTTTTCCTAGCAATTTTTCATTAGCATAAGCTTAGATAAATAAATTAGGCCGTTGAAACGCATAAGACGAGTATGCTCACAACTTGCAATAAGCTCTTGGACGTATCCAAAGATACTTTGATGGAGCTTTTAGAAACTAAAAAAGTAGTTGTGATCGATTTTTATGCTGACTGGTGCGTCCCCTGCAAAGTCATTGACGACATACTCAGACAAGTCAGCAAACTCTTTGCAAAATATGATTCAGTCTGCTTTGTGAGGGTAAATATCGATGTGGAAAGGGAAGTTGCAGAGAAGTTTGAGGTCTTGGGGCTTCCAACGGTGATCATAGTAAGGAATGGTGTAGAAGTCAAGAGGTATTCAGGTGTGCCCAGAGACCTTGCCTCCGACCTAGCATACACAGTTAAAAACAGCCTCGTGGAATAGGCCTAGCCGAGAAGGTCCCTTAACCCCCTCAGCAAACCTCTCTTTTCCAGCTTCTGAAGCTCACCGGAGGTGTATCTGTAGATAATGTCACCGCGTTCAGGCTGGAAATCCCAAGGGGCAACGAGAACAACGTCGCCAACCCTCATCCACATGCGCTTCTTATATTTCCCGGGAATGCGGCACAGCCTCACCTTACCGTCACTGCAATATACTCTTGCCCTATCGAAGCCGAGCAATTGTTGAATTATGCAGAGGAGTGTAGTTTCATTATCTGGAAGTGGGAACTCAGCTGCCTCAGACTCGTCCTCCGGTTTAGACATATACGTAAGCTAAGCAGCCCTCACTTATAAATACTTTGTAGCCTAAGCTCGCGCTCCTGGCACACCCCAGGAACAAAATCCATAACCATGCACTAATGGCGGGCGTCAGATGGCGCGCGCTTACTCCTCATGCACTACGACCACATTTATCTGTACAATGTCCTCGGAGATCGTGTTCCCGCGGATAAATTTCCTCCTGCGCTCCCCTTTCTCCTTGGGATGGTAGCCCGGGGGTCCCGAGAGTAGGAGGTAGCTCTTCCTAGCTCCATGAATGTCTGGTCTCATTGGTTCACCAGCTCTACCTGAGCCGCCTCTTATCTGAATCTTTATACCGGGTTTCCCGATGAGAGCGCCATCAATCACGTCGCCTATTCTATGCCCGATAAGTCTAAGAGCTTGTTCTCCGCTTACTTCTATTTGTTCAGCTTTCCCAGTCTTTGGATCCGAAACTACGATTTTGAACGACATTTTAGCAGACATGTAAACACCTTCCCCATAGGATTGGATGGTCTTTTTAAACTTTAGCTTTTGTGCTGATTTTAAAAATAAAACCTTTAATAGGAATGCGCGCCTTGATGCATTAGCATCGTTCCTCTGCAGACGAGGGCGTCATCCAAGCATCGGGAGCTCACTTGCACGGGACCGAAGAGAGTGAACCGCTAAAAGGCGCTAGACTCCATGACCCCAGGCCCCACTGCAACACTAGGGTGCAGTGGGGCCGCCGCAACGCGGTGGAGACGAGGGTGCACGTGCGATGGGACGGCTAACACATATTTCGAAAGGCAAAAAATTTTAAATTTTTTAGGGCTTCATCACTACTATGAATAGCGAAGGAGATCTAGTTAAGGTAAATTTCCGCTTAAACCTTGAAGATTACTACAAGGCGCTGGAGTTGGTAAGAAGGGGGGAATACTCTTCGATGAGCGAGCTAGTTAGGCATGCAGTTGCGCTTCTAGTATCTGAGTATAAGAAAGCTAGCCGCCCGTAAGCGTATGCCGAAAAGCAAAAAACTTTTAAAGTTCTCATAAGCGTGATAGTGAGGCGAAGTTTGAATGGAAGAAGGCACGGTATCGATCCTGGCAGAATCACTGGGGAAAAATGTGCTTGTAAAGTTAAAGGGTGGGAGGGAGATCCGCGGTCTTCTAAAGAGTTATGATTACCATCTAAACCTCGTACTGGAGAATGCAGAGGAAATAAAGAGCGCAAAAACACGACAGCTTGGGACGATAATTGTTAGGGGAGACAATGTGATCCTAGTTTCACCTGTTCCCTAGGGGCGCTGGAAATGGTTAAGGGAACAACTTCCTTTGGAAAAAGAGGCAAGAAAAAAACTCATATCAGATGTCGAAGGTGCGGGCACCATAGCTACAATGTCAAAAAAGGCTACTGCGCCCACTGTGGTTACGGGAAGTCAAAGAGGATCCGCAGCTATAGCTGGCAGAACAAGAAGACGGTAACACGCATCAGACTTGTTTAGCCTGAACTTCGCGCATTAGCGTGTAGAGCGTCACCGCGACAACGCCAACGGCTCCAATGTCTTCAGTTATTCCATCCGGGTGAACAGTCTCCCCGATCTTCATCTCTCTCTGTGTGAGACCAGGCTCTGAGCCCCCGAAGACTAAAAGTATTTTCTTTCGATCCTTAAGGGAGGGGAAAATCCGGGCCAGGGCCTCTGAGAGTTTTACACCGCCATACTTACCCGGTACTACAACTAGAGTAATCTCGGGCTGCAGGAGGTCCAAGACTTCGGGTAAATCAGCCAGGAAGATGACATTTGCGTTATAGCGTAAGGCTAGTTTCTGTGCCTCTGGGAGACCTATCTGTGCAGCGGGACCAACGGCCTTAGATATTACAAGGGTCTTGTAACCAAGGCCAAAGGCTATTCTCGCAGTCTCAGCTACACGTTGCGAACTGTTAGTGTTATGCAGCACCGGTATAAACCTATCAAGCATAGCGATCACTTCCAGGTGAGCATGCTAGGTAAAGAACCTTTTGCCGATAAGGTGCTAGCTTTCTGCCAGGATTCTTCTGACTTCAGATGCTATTGCTCGCGCCAATGGAACGGGGACAGCTTCGCCTACCTGGTTAAACTGGGACTCTTTGCTTCCAACGAATACATGGTCGTCAGGGAAACCCATCAGACGGGCGTGTTCGCGAACTGTTAGAAGCCGATGTTCAAAGGGGTGGATAAATCTGGTAGAGCCCATAACTGTTGGGGCGAGCTTGTAAGGGTGTAGCCTGACTAAGTTGCCGAGGATGCGTTTTCCGTATCCTTTATAATGTATGAGGGGTTCCCCCCATTTCAGCTTAACTATCCTCCTAAGCTTACCCGCGCTTAGCGTGACTGGTTCATGGTTGGGAATCTCGTAATACGGGTCTGGCGGCGGCAAGTCCCCTATAGCCTCCCATACTGTCGTCTTCTTGTTTGTCTTTTTCGGGTTAATCTTCTTGTTAGAGACAAATACGCGTACACGATGTGATGGTGTGCCATAATCTTCGGCTTTTAGAATATTAAAGTATACGTCGGGATAGCCTACGCGGGCAAATTCCTCTCGAATAACTTCTCCCAAGCCACCATCAAGTATTCCTGGTACATTCTCCATGACGAAGACCTCTGGCTCCAAATCCCCAACTATTCGAATAAAATGTAGCACAAGGGATCCAAGAGTGTCCACATAAAGCCTGTTGAGGGGTTCTTTTTCTCTATTGGGATTAGCGCGTGTATAGCCCTCACATGGAGGACCACCGATAATTACTTCCGGCCTTTCCCGAAGTTCACGTAAGATGTCCAATGAGTGCAGCTCCCTAATATCACTTACAAAGACCCGAGCCCTCGGAAAGTTCAAGGCAAAGGAGGAAGCAGCGCTGCCGTCTAGCTCCACAGCCCCCACTATCTCGAATCCCTCCTCGTGGAACCCTCTGCTAAATCCTCCTGCACCAGCAAACAAGTCCAAGACCCGCATTACAACCTCAAGCGTAAAAACATGTTCTAAAAAATAACTACTTCCAAGAAGGGGCACCAAGTGGCGCGGTCGTACCCCACTCTTCTGTTTAGGCGGCATCTGTCTAAGGGTCTACCCGGGGCCTCCCCGCGGGCCTCATAGGCCCCTGCTTGACCCTCCCCCTGCAGGATCAGCATTCCACGCAAGCCTGCCACGTCGTCGCCACTCGGAAGTGGGTCATCCACATTCATGGCAGGGGCAATCGCTGATCCCCGGTTTCTCACCGTGCCGCTTACGCGGCTGCAGGTCCGCGGAGGTGAGGGGGTTCCGCAGTCCGCCTCGTCGCCGAGGCGGACCGGAGGCCGCCCGCCGGACCACTTGGCGCCCCAATAAGTAGAAAGCAGGTTGGCTATACATTTTTCGGCAAGGCAAGTTGCCCGGCGGCGTCCCCCAATGGTGGCCCAACCCGCAACAGGGGCTGCTCCGAAAACCATCCTCCAGCCGCCGTCTCCACGAACACGCCTCGGAGGCCTTAGGGCCGCTCCCTCCCGGGCCTAACCCGTTTCGACCTCTACTGCGTAAGACCCCCTCCTACGAGTGAGTCTTACGCAGACGAGGCGTCCCGTGGTGACGGCTCTCACAGGCGGCTCGAAGCAGTCTTTCTGCCGCGGGCTGGACGCCCATAGGGGTTAACGCCCCCCACCATTAGCCCGTTTGTGGCTGAGGGGAGGGCTGGCCCCCTGGGGCTTGTCCCGCCGGGCGGGTATAACATGGAAAAAGGTTTTATTTGCATTTCGGTTACGGTAGCTGCTACTGTATGAAAATCTTTAAAAAACGACAAAATTAACTAAGCAAAAGTATGTACAAGCTAGTAGAGTTTAGCGATGTGATCAGGGTCCCCCCGAGATTATTCGGTAGGCCCCTAAAGCAAGCGGCCCTAGAAATTTTGAAAGAAGAGTTTGAGGGCAGGGTTATTCAGGGTGTAGGACTAATAATCACTGTCCTGGATGCTGAGGTCTCTGAGTATGGCTACTTGACTTGGGGGGATGGCGCTCCTTACCATGAAGCCAGGTTTAAAGCCTTAGTATATAGCCCAGTACAAAACGAGATCATTGAAGGAGAAGTTATGCTCGTTGAAAATATAGGATTAACAGTTCGGCTGGGACCTGTGGATGGTTTTGTCCACAAATCACAAATCTATCCATCAAAGAACATAGTTTATGATCGCGAAAACGGCGTCGTCCTGATACAGGATGATAAGGGTGCTAGGACTATAAGAAAGGGAGATATTGTGAGGACGCGTGTCGTTGGAATGGCTTACGATGAGCAGAAAGGGCAGTTAAGAGTAAGGTTAACCATGCGTCAACCGTATCTTGGTAAGCTGGAATTCATAAGGGAACAACTTGAGAAAATCAGGGGTCAGGGCGAGAAGGGTGGTGAAAAAGCGTAAACTTCCACTTAAAGCATGTGTGAAGTGTAAAACATTAGTGCAAGATGGAGTAGAGGTCTGCCCTGTTTGTGGGTCGAGAGAATTTACCGAGGAATGGGATGGAATTGTAGGCATTCTTAATCCTGAGAAGTCTGAGGTTGCAAGGATACTTTCCATAAAGCAGAAGGGATTATTCAGTATAAAAGTACGTTAGCGCAAGTGCCCAGAGCTTCTTCGGGTAAAAAAGGGTAAGTGCCTTCAAAAAGCAAAGCTGTGCGGCAAGCTGGCCTGCACCATTACAGCTCTCAGCGTGTAACACCTAGAGGCGTGCGCGCTATACTGATAGCTGTGATACGTTTTCCCGCGAGAGGTTTTTTAGAAGGCTAGTTGATTTTTGTGCTCATGGCTGGACAGGAAAAAATGATCCTGCGCAAAGAATTACTGCGCGAGCCTGTGAAAGACGTCAGGCTCATGGACATAGCAGATGAATCAGAAGAACTTATGGAGAAGTATAGGTCGATAGGTGGGTTCTCCACAAAATATTTGGTGAAGGCAGCTGACATCTTGCTTGAAGCCATCACTAGCTCCACCAGAATAGCTATGGCTTTCCCAGCAAACCTAGTCTCAACGGGCGTTAGGGGGCTGATTGCCGACTTAATAAGGGCAGGGCTCAGCGATGTGGTTATGACCACCGGGGGCACATTTGACCATGATATTGCACGTGGGTTAGGGTGCAGCTACTACGTAGGAGAATTCGAGATGGACGATGCTCTCTTGAAAGAGCTAGAAATACATAGGCTTGGCAACATTCTCATACCAATGGAAAACTACGGTCCGCCTATTGAGAAATTTGTACATGAAATGATGGAGGAACTCTCGAAAACAAAGGACTCGTGGAGCACTTACGAGCTTGCACACGAGTGCGGCAGAAGGATAAAGGATGAAACGTCTATACTTAAAGCTGTTTTCGACAGGAATAGACTGCTCTTCTCGCCTGGAATCTTTGACTCGGCCTTCGGAACAGCCATATTCACATTTAATGAGAAACGGCGCTCAAAGAGTTTACCTAGCCAAGTCAAGCTGGACTTGATTGAGGACGAGAGAAAGATAGCCGAGTACGTGTATTCAGTGGACAGCCTGACGGGGATAATACTTGGAGGAGGGATTTCTAAGCATCACCTAATATGGTGGGCGCAGTTTAGAGGAGGGCTCGACTATGCCATTCAGATAACTTCTGCACCTGAGTGGGATGGAAGCTTGTCAGGAGCTAGAACTCGGGAGGCGATTAGCTGGGGAAAGATAAAGCCTCAAGCGAAGCACGTAACCGTGCCTGGTGACGTTACGTTTTTGTTTCCACTACTAATTGGATATGTAGCTAAAAAGGCTGGGATCGTCTAATGCAGGGCGGGAGCATTCAAGCAGAACTCACTGCTATCCTGCTGTGCTCATCATTGGCGTACGTAGTAGTAAAAATTGTAACACCAAGGATCATAGAGCTGCATCTCAAGTGGGGTCTGAGCAGGCCTGATGCTCATAAGCCTGGCAATCCATTAATTGCCCACAGTGGAGGAGTACCACTTTTCATAGGATTTATAGCAGCGCTGCTCATCTTTACGTTGCTTTGCTCATTGGACTACTCTTCGCTTATAAAAATCATAGCTGTTGCTTCAAGTGCAGCAATAATTTTTGCAATCGGATTTATCGATGATAAAAAGATTTTAAGCGGACCAACGAAAACAATTTCAAGCATTTTTGCAATTGTTCCCATAGCTGTTCTAGCCTATTTCGAGCCAGTTGCCATCCAGTGGGGGAGACCCATAATACCAATCATTGGCAGGATGCGAATGACGATAATCTACTGGTTTCTGCTACCGTTTTCGATTGCTGGCGCAGCGAATGCCGTTAATATGCTAGATGTTTTAAATGGCATCGTCCCCGGAACTTCTATAGTTATCTTTGCAGTTTTGTCAATCATCAGTCTTCTGAGAAGTGATATGTTGCTTTTTACAATAACGGCATTTGCTTTAGCGACTTTACTCGCATATTATCCATTTAACGCTTATCCAGCGCGAATATTCAACGGCGATAGTGGCAGCCTTTTTATTGGAGGTCTTCTTGGAGCAATAGCTGTAGTCTTTCACTTGGAGTTCATAACGCTTGTTCTGCTCCTACCACACATCCTCAACGGTCTTTTTGTCTTAATAAGTTTCAGAGGCTTCAAGGAACATCGAGAAGTGAAAGCCAGACCAATCCTCGTCGAGAACGGGAGTCTCAGGTCAAATCCTGACCCTCGAGCGCCCCTCACACTAACACGTCTCATATTGCATCTAACAGGGCCGGCGACGGAAAAAGAGGTTACACATGTGTACATAGCGCTGGAGTGCATAGCTGCAGTCCTAGCCTTTATATCATATCTACTGACTCCCTGGGGGTGACTCGGTGCCAAGAATTTCCCAAAAGGCAAGGGCTCTAGCAATATTGTCAGGGGTACTAGTGGTATTTTGGTTCTCATTGATAGGCTTAATAATGCTTGCAGACCTTATGGCTAAGGAGATTCAGGGGAGCATCCTCAGAAGTGTAGTGGGCATTCTCCTCCTAGGACTTTGGGTTTTGTTAATAGCTTTTATAACCGAGCTTCTACGTAAGAAAATTGCTTCGTGACCGACTACTTAGCGTCTCTCTCCATAGCAACGTGCTTGAAAGCTTTGTCCCCCCGTAACTTAAAACCTCGATGGAGTAAACTTTAAGGGGCGTAAGTCCTTTAAGCCTTCTGAGCAAATTGATTTTCAGAGCCCCAGGAAGCGTTTCCTCACTCACAAAAATGCAGTCAGATTCTGCATCTGATATCGCTGGCCCATACTCGTCATTAATCGGCACAATACTGACGCTCAACGAGGGGTCCTGTTGTTTCAAAAAAAGAAAAATGGTTAAAGCTCTTAGCTCATAGGGCTCGACAGGATGGGGCTTCCGAAATTTCTCAAGGTACTCATCACTTGTTACCCCAACCAGGACTTTCTCGGATTTTGAAGCTGCAAAACTTAAGAGAAGTCTATGACCCCTATGCAGCAAGGAAAAGGTACCTCCAATCACGCCCTTTCTACAGTCTTTTCTTAACAGCCCAGGTCCCTCGTAGGTATACTCAGCATATCAGCACTCAGTGCGTGTCACCTGTTGCCCCGCCTTTTCGCGGGGTTATGGTTTTATAGGTTTTACTCTTGAGGGTGTAGCTAGGAAGCTGAGTACCCCGATTTGCCTTGGCAGCTGTACTTCTATGCTCAGCGCCTCAAGCCCCCTAGCCATTACACCCAAGCCATCGTTCACGTCCGCGTGCAATGTGTACCCGTAGGGGCAAGTGACCAGACCCCTGGGCTCCCTCACGATCTCCACTCCCTGCTTGCTCTGCTCCTCGACCCACAGCCTCCCTGAGCCACCAACCCCGAGCCCCGGGGTCCTTGCCGGTACGGCTAGACTCCCTTATCATGTGCACGCTATCAGCACTCAAGATCACAGTCATCGCGTTATGCTCGCGCCTGCCTGGCTCATCACGTCACTTTTCTCTCACGTCCGGACACGCATTATTTTCGGCCGTCCCATCACTTCCCAGACTTCTACCTCGACCCCCTCATTAAGCTTTGCTTTTATGTCCTCCTCCTGTGGCATAAGCATCTCGAAAGTGGTGTAGTCCTCTAGGTTCATTAGCTGTAAGCTTTCGCCCATAATTGCTACCACTTGGGCTGTAAACTTCCTTACTACCGGAACTTCTACTCGTGCGTCAGTTGGTAGGACGATGCTTCGCTTCCCCCCGTCAAAAAACCCTACACCAACTATCCTGGCCTTAGCAGAACCATGCTTTCCCGTCTTGCTTTTCTCAACCTCAACTACTTTACATGGCTCACCATCTATTACTATGAAGGAGCCAACCTTTATGTTTCCTGCCTCCTCGGGTCGTGTACTCATGTTGATCAGCGCGTGTGCCGCCTGTTACCCCGCCTATTCGCGGGGTTATGTTCTTCACTTTGAGGGTGTTGGTAAAAAGCTTTTCGTTATGCTGCGCTCTGGTAGATGCACCACTAAACGTAATTCCCTTGCCATTACGTCCAGTCCACTGTTCACGTCACTGCGCATATGTGTTTATGTGGGCACGTGACAAGTCCTGAGGCACCCTCGCAAACCCGCACCCATGGTAAGCGCATGTTCTCGTTGTGCCGTCCTCGCTCACCGCGAAGGCAGCGCGCGCTGCTGTTAAGTTACGAGTATTTTTAGATTTCTCTCTACGGGTTCAAGATATTTATGAAGAACCTTAGGAACTTTGACGTATCCATCCTCTGTCTGGTGGTTTTCAATGATGGCAGTTATCGTACGCTGAATAGCTAGCGCAGTGCTATTTAAAGTGTGGACATAACCTTTCGTTACCCCTCCTTTATACTCAGCGTACCTGATGTTGAGCCTGTAGCTTTGCCAATCAGTGCAGTTCGAGCAAGATACCATTTCTCTGTACTTCGCCTGGGCAGGCATCCATGCTTCTAGGTCGTACTTTTTCGCAGCCACCATTCCTAGATCTCCGGAAGCGATGTTAACGACCCGGTAGGGTATCTCTAGTCCCTGCCACAATTTCTCGGCATTCTCTATCAGCTTTTCATGCCACTTCCAGCTTTCGTCCGGGTGTGAAAACACAAATTGCTCAACCTTTTCAAAGTGGTGGACTCTGAAAATCCCCTTCGTATCTTTGCCATGAGCCCCCGCCTCTTTCCGGAATGACTGACTAACACCCGCATAAAGGAGAGGCAGATCCTCCTCTGGGATGACGTCTCCGGCATGAAGAGCAGCTATCGGGTGCTCGGCTGTCCCAATAAGGTATAATTCTTCCCCTTCAATTTTATAAATCATGTCTCTGAAGTCTTCAAAGCTAACAACTCCCTCCAGAATTTCTCGCCTAAGCATTAAGGGCGGCTCAAGAATAGTGAATCCTTGAGATGCAAGGAACTCCAAGGCGTACATTTCCAGCGCAACTGCAAGCCATACTAGGTCGTTAAACATGTAGTAGAACCTTGCTCCGGCAACTTCCCCAGCCTTCTGGGTATTGGCGAGTCCTTTCCCCTCCAAGAAGTCTGCGTGCCCTACAGGTTTCCAGTCAATCACCTCGTATTCGACGTTAAACCCCCTGTCCCTAGTCTCCTTTAGGAAGGCTTCTACATCCTCTCGATAAACTCTGGGTTTACCCCAGTACCTTACTGGTTGATTGTAGCTCTCATCTGGACCTATAGGAACACTCTCGTGAATAACGTTTGGCAAACGTCTAAGGATCTCCTCCCTCTTTGCCTCTAACTCTGCTAGCTCCTTTTCGACCATGCTTACTCTTTCGCTAAGTTTGCGAGCCTCGGACAATATCTTTTCTCTATCAGCACCTTGTGTACTCTTAACTTTTGAGGAAACAATGTTCAGTTCATGCCTGGCTTCATCGTATTCTCTCTTCTTCGCCCTCCAGAGGTTGTCTAGCCTTACTGCCTCCTCTACAAGGCGTGTGTCCATGAATCTGGCCTTCATGTTATCCATTAGGCGCTGTGGATTGTTTCTCAAAAGATAAAGCATTGACCACATGTTCCTCGGGTATTGAAAAAGCTGGTTACAATAAATATACATTTCTCCGGTGACAAAACAAGGTGAGCATTTGTCTGCATTTTGGAACGGGAAAGAATTTTAAACACCTCACAGTGTTGTTTTAAACCATGAAATGCAGGCATCTATTAACTCTAAAAGATTTTTCAAGGGAGGAGATTCTAGCAATACTCCGAGACTCGCTTTTGCTCAAAAGACTCAGAGCAGCTGGAATAAGAAACTTGAACTTATTAACTGGGAAAAGCATTGCAATGATTTTCGAGAAGCCCTCTACGAGAACTAGGGCATCCTTCACCATGGCAGCATACGAACTTGGCGTTTTCTCCGTGGGTTATTCCTCGAGCGAATTACAGCTCGCGAGGGGAGAGCCCATCAAGGACATTGCACGTGTCTTGTCAAGGTACCATGACCTCATTGCTGCCAGGGTTTACAGACATGAAGACCTCGAGGAACTTGCAAGATACTCGGGTGTTCCTGTCGTGAATTTACTAAGCGATAAGTATCACCCGCTTCAGGCACTGGCTGACTACATGACGATACTGGAAAAGAGGGGGAAAATTGAAGGAGTAAAAATAGGATTCGTAGGGGACGGCACTGATAACGTTCTTAATTCCCTCGTAATCGCCGGAGTAAAACTAGGAGCCAAGATTAGGGTTGCAACGCCGCAGGCATTTAGACCTCGAGAAGACCTGCTCGGAAAAGATGTCTTGTCCAAAATAGAGATAAGCGAGGACCCTATAGAAGTTGTCAGAGATGCTGACGTCATCTATACTGATGTTTTCGTGAGTATGGGACAGGAGAGTGAAAAGGAGGTCAGGCTAAAGACATTCCTTCCCAGATACCAGGTAAACACTGAACTTTTGCGGCACGTAGGTAGAAATGACTACATAGTAATGCATTGTTTGCCTGCTCACAGGGGGGAGGAGATCACAGACGATGTTATAGAGTCCCCGAATAGCGTTGTTTTTGACCAGGCTGAAAACAGGCTGCATACCTCGAAGGCCGTCCTGCTACACCTACTTCACCCAGAATGGACTAAACATCTAGACAGCCGACCCCTTCGCTTGTAGCGTGCTTGTAAAGCACAAGGTATTTATTTTTTCATTACTTCAACCAGAACTGAATGGCATGAGTGGCAAACTTGCTAATACCGTTATTCGCCTGCTGAGAATGGTTTCGAGGCCGGAACCCGAAGAGTATAAGCTGATGTTACGAGTGGCATTCATGGGTCTGGGCCTCCTAGGAACAATAGGCTTCTTCTTTCAACTAATGGGGTCATTCCTGGAGTTTTCAGGCTTAGGAGGTCTTCCTCGAGACTATGTGCTACTGGTAGGAATGGTTATCATTGCAATAGTACTCATCCTGGCTGTTTACCTACGAAAGCGTGAGGAAATATGATCGTTAGGTGAGGATTTTGGCTGAGGAGAGAGGTGGAGCTGAGCGCTCACGGTTTTACGCACTGAGAGTAACACAGGGGCAAGAGTACAATGTGGCTCATCTGTTGTACAGGCGGGCAACAAGCGGCAATTATAAGGTTTATTCCATCTTAGTGGTGCCCGTACTCAGGGGAATGGTGTTCATAGAGAGTGAAGCGCTCTATGAGGCGCAGAGACTCGCGTATGGGCTAAAACACATTCGAGGAGTTATAAGAGGCGCTGTAAGCCTTGCAGAGATGGAAAAAATGCTGAAACCGAAACCTCTGGTTGAACAGGTGAACATAGGGGATATAGTGGAAATAATCAGGGGGCCCTTTACTGGAATGCGCGGTAAAATAGTAGGTGTAGATAAGTCGAGAAACGAGGTAAAGGTGGAATTAGCTGAGGCGGTCTTCGTCTTGCCGGTGACCATAAGTGCGGAGGACCTGAAAGTCATAAAGAAAGCTGGAGAGGAACAGCACTGAAAAAGCAGAGGTTACCGCTACCTGACCAAAAATTTAGAGCCGCGTCGGGATGCCTTAGCTCGCTATTGCATGTGATAGGCAGAGACTCAAAGTAGTGCTTATTTATGTGCAAGTAGCTTTGAAGTTTATGAGGCAGGACAGCTCGCTGAGCATCTCTCTCGACATGCGTGCTCTCCTAAGCTACTTCAAAGAATCAGGCCAGCTTCAGATAATTTCTCGTCAACTCAAGCTTGAGTACGAAGCAGCATGGTACATTCAACAGGCACAACCGTCACCAGTACTCCTCAGTACCCCGAGGGGCAAAGTAATTTCTAACCTGCTTGCAAAACGCGAAGTTTTAACACGTATGCTGGGTGGGGGTCCTGACGTGGAAGTATACATGCGGGTCTTTAAGGCTCTGGAAAACCCGCTACCCATCCAAAACTTAGAGAGACCAAGTCTACAGGATATTCCTGTAGACCTCTACAAGCTGCCCGCACTAAAGTTCTTTGAAAAGGATGCTGGAAGGTACATCACAGCAGGCATCTTTATAGCTAAAGACAGCGAATCCGGGGCAGTAAATGCAAGCATACATAGAGCCTTAGTGCTAGACGAGGAGAACCTGGCTGTAAGGCTTGTCCCGAGGCACCTGCACCAAATTTTTAGAAAGGCAGAGGTTAGGGGACAGAACCTTCCAGCAGCAATTCTCATTGGAGCGCCCCCCATAACATACATAACGGCTGCAATGAGCCCTCCATACGGAGTGTACGAAGCAGAGGTTGCCAATGCTTTGGTAGGAGGAAACCTTAAAGGAACAGATACCCTGCTGGATGGGGTCGTTTTACCGATGCCTGCAGAAATAGTTATAACGGGAGAGTTCATAGCTGGTAAAAGAGCAGACGAGGGACCATTTGTGGATATTCTCGGGACATACGATATCGTTAGAAAAGAGCCTGTCTTCCGCGTAGATTCGATAAGCGTCAGGCAAGACTTCCTTTACTACACAATTCTGCCCTCAGGCTTCGAACACATCTTACTGATGGGGTTCCCAAGAGAAGTCGCTATATGGAATGTTGCGTCAAAGACAGCGCTGGGCATCAAAAAAGTCAGGCTAACCCCTGGAGGCTGTGGATGGCTAAACGCGGTGATTTCGATGGAGAAGACAACAGAAGGCGACCCCAAAAATGTGATTATGGCAGCCTTCGCAGCGCACCCCTCCCTGAAGTGTGTGGTGGTGGTAGACCAGGATATTGACCCGGATAATCCGCGAGAAATTGAATGGGCGCTTGCTACGCGCATGCAGCCGGATGAAGACATCGTGATAATCAGGGGGGCCAGGGGAAGCAGCCTAGACCCCTCAGCTGACCAGGAAAGCCTTCTAACATCAAAGATAGGAATTGATGCTACGCGTCCCCTACATAAAGATCGCAACCTCTTCGAGAAAGCAAAAATACCACCACCAAGCTAAGACCTCTTTCTCACGCATCCATAGCTCAGCGAAGACTTTTTTAGCGGAATAGCCAGTCCTCCCTAAATAAGATTATTATCGTCTCAGAAGATGACACTTCCCTCTAGAGAAACATCTGGATAAAGTTCTCTCAAGTTATCTATAATCCAGTACCCAACAAGGTCGGAGCCGATTCTTCCCACACCCCTCACCCGCCTAATACTTAACCGTAAATACTCTTTCTCTGGCTCGAGGCAGGCAGTGAATACCTCGCCCCACCGCCACCTGTTTTCCTCCCTCAAGCCAACCTTAATGACAAAGCAGTTTAACTCGTTTTTAACCTCCTTAAAGAAAACATAAATCCACTTACCTCCAGCTCTATTTTCGATAAAGAAATTTTTACCCCATCCGACCATGCCCGGAATAAAACTGGTAAATTCATTCAGCGACACGCCACTAAGTAGGAAGGATGCCCGTTTACAGCCACCCACATAGCTTTATTTGAACCTCCTAATAATAAAGTCAGCGCGCCTGGGCGAAAAACCAGGCATTAAGAAACAAGTGAGGAAGCGATGACTACGAAGACTGCCTTAAGAAACAGGTACAAGAAGAACTTGAGAAAAGCAGGCATAAAAAGGGAAGACAACCTGCTCGTAGTCACACTACCGAATATCCAATCAAAGGCGTCTCTAGAATTGCTCCTGGAAATAGAAAAAGAGTTCCGGGTGAAAATAAACCACGTCCACCTAGGCAAAGATTTACCATCAGAGCTCGAAGACCTTGCAAGCAAACGTATGCAGGCAGAAACCGTTCTTCTTAAAGAAGACATCAAAACATACACCCAGCTCAAGTTAAAGGTTCTCGAGGAGGCAAGTCCAGACCAGCTCGTGATAATGCCGTTAACGGCTGAAGAACTCTCGATATATTTCCTGGAAGAACTGATACGGGGCCGCATAGAAGGATTAACGCTAGAAGCTAGAAACAGGACAGCGTACCCACTGGCCTCGACAACAATTGATGAGCTGTTAGCTATTTACCGCCCAGAAACCCTACAACCAGCAATATTGTACACAAGCAAACTACTGAAGTTGCTCACAAACGTAATAAATCCACAAGCCCTAGCCAAGTTCTACGTACAAACATACGCTTCCTCGACAACACCTTAACAGTAAAACTTATAAACCACCCCCTACAATAATTAATCCGCCGCCATGGGCACCGGCGGCTCGCCTAGATAACGGGAGAGGTTCCCTCTCCCAATGAAAAGGCGGCCTCCGCCCATGGCTACACAGTGCGTCCCCGAGAAAAACGAGCGCTAGCTCGGAGCTCTCGGGGATAAGAAAGTGAGGCACGGTGTGCGTAAGCTTATCAACTCCTCCGCACGCGGCCAGACTCCGGTTGATCCTGCCGGACCCGACCGCTATCGGGGTGGGGCTAACCCATGGAAGTCTAGGAGCCGGGGGCACGGCCGGCTCCGGCGGACGGCTCAGTAACACGTGGCTAACCTACCCTCGGGAGGGGGATAACCCCGGGAAACTGGGGATAATCCCCCATAGGTGTAGACTTCTGGAATGGGTCTACGCCGAAAGGGCTACGGCACCATCCCTGCCGTAGCCGCCCGAGGATGGGGCTGCGGCCTATCAGGTAGTTGGCGGGGTAACGGCCCGCCAAGCCTATAACGGGTAGGGGCCGTGAGAGCGGGAGCCCCGAGATGGGCACTGAGACAAGGGCCCAGGCCCTACGGGGTGCACCAGGGGCGAAACTTCCGCAATGCGGGAAACCGTGACGGAGTCACCCCGAGTGCCACCCGATGAGGGTGGCTTTTGCCCGGTCTAAAAAGCCGGGCGAATAAGCGGGGGGCAAGCTTGGTGTCAGCCGCCGCGGTAATACCAACCCCGCGAGTGGTCGGGACGTTTATTGGGCCTAAAGCGTCCGTAGCCGGCCCGGTAAGTCCCTCCTTAAAGCCCACGGCTCAACCGTGGGAGCGGAGGGATACTGCCGGGCTAGGGGGCGGGAGAGGCCGGGGGTACTCCTGGGGTAGGGGCGAAATCCTATAATCCCAGGAGGACCACCAGTGGCGAAGGCGCCCGGCTAGCACGCGCCCGACGGTGAGGGACGAAAGCTGGGGGAGCAAAGGGGATTAGATACCCCCGTAGTCCCAGCTGTAAACGATGCAGGCTAGGTGTTAGGCGGGCTTCGTGCCCGCCTAGTGCCGTAGGGAAGCCGTTAAGCCTGCCGCCTGGGGAGTACGGCCGCAAGGCTGAAACTTAAAGGAATTGGCGGGGGAGCACCACAAGGGGTGAAGCTTGCGGTTTAATTGGAGTCAACGCCGGAAACCTTACCGGGGGCGACAGCAGGATGAAGGCCAGGCTAATGACCTTGCCAGACGAGCTGAGAGGAGGTGCATGGCCGTCGC
This sequence comes from Thermofilum sp., assembly GCA_020832965.1. The sequence continues at coordinate 69,796 of JAJHRM010000003.1, forward strand.
CGGCTCGTGCCGTGAGGTGTCCTGTTAAGTCAGGGAACGAGCGAGACCCCCGCCCCTAGTTGCTACCCGGTCCTTCGGGGCCGGGGCACTCTAGGGGGACTGCCGGCGATAAGCCGGAGGAAGGTGGGGGCTACGGCAGGTCAGTATGCCCCGAAACCCCCGGGCTACACGCGAGCTGCAATGGCGGGGACAGCGGGTTCCGACCCCGAGAGGGGGAGGCAATCCCTTAAACCCCGCCTCAGTAGGAATCGAGGGCTGCAACTCGCCCTCGTGAACCTGGAATCCCTAGTAACCGCGTGTCATCAACGCGCGGTGAATACGTCCCTGCTCCTTGCACACACCGCCCGTCGCTCCACCCGAGGGAGGTTCAGGTGAGGCCTCTCGCCGAAAGGTGGGAGGTCGAACCTGAACCTCCCAAGGGGGGAGAAGTCGTAACAAGGTGGCCGTAGGGGAACCTGCGGCCGGATCACCTCCTTTCGATTCAGATCGAGAAACGCACACCGTGCCTCACTTTTCATGCCTAATTAGATGCAGCCCGGAAACCCAAGCGTTTCCGGGCGAAGGGCGCAAACTCCTACCGGGGGACCGGTAGGAGAAGATGAGCGCCGCACGGAGAGTGTGCAGACCAGGCTTACACCGGTAGACAGCGCTAAGCTACCCGGTGGATGGCTCGGCTCGGGCGCCGAGGAAGGTCGTGGCAAGCGGCGATACGCCTCGGGGAGCCGCAGGCAGGCTTCGATCCGAGGATCACCGAATGGGACCTCCCGCCGTGGGGATAACCTACGGCGCTCGGGAAACCCGAAAGGGGAGTACCGAGTGGGAACCCCCCCAACGGAAACATCTTAGTAGGGGGAGGATAAGAAACCAATTGGGATCCCCTGAGTAGGGGCGACCGAAAGGGGGAGAGCCCAAACCGAACTTCCGTGCGAAGAGCACGGACGGATGTGGTGTTGTAGGGCTCCGCGCTCCTCCAAACCCGGATAGCCGAAGTCGGCTGGAAAGCCGCACCGCAGAGGGTGACAGTCCCGTAGGCGAAATCCGGGTGGGGGATAGCGGATGTCCCTGAGTACCACGGCTTGGTTTTGCCGTGGGAAGCTGGGGGGCACCGACCTCCAAGGCTAAATACGTCCCGAGACCG
>JAJHRM010000241.1 GCA_020832965.1 Thermofilum sp.
GTTCAATGCTAAAGGGCGAATCCGAAAGCTGCTCGTTTAAGGTTATTGGGATAGCGTAGTCTCTCCCCTCAATGATCTCCCTAAAGGCATCCTTAACCACCGATTCCCGAGCCTCACCGGGTCTGTGTGCTCTCACAGGGCTAACATAGCTGAAGTGACCCTTCCACTTTCCAATCGAAACAACCTTCCCAGTCTTATCGTCCACCAGACGGATCTCAGCGGCAGAAAGGGGGTCCCACCTCTTCCTAGGGATAAATTTCACTCTCCCCTCTGAAAAGTTGTGCCTAGAAACTATACCCCAGTGCATGAAGGGGATATCCTCATACCTCATTACTGTTCCCGACACCTTCCCCACCCCCTCTGAACCCTAAAACCCTAAACTGGCTAGCCAAGTACTCAAGCAGGTGAAAAAAATCTTCGCCCACCCTGGGCTCCTGGGAGCTAATGGCACTCTCGAACGCTCTCCTAGCAGAGTATCCTCTCTCAATGAGCTCGAGCATTGTCGCAGCTACTGCAGCGATTTGGGCTCTACACATTCGCGGGACCCTCATCTTATCCCTAAGATCCAGCCCCTCAAAGACCTCGCCCGGAAACCCTGTCAGAAACGTTAGAGTATCTCTAAATTCCTCCCAGGAGAGAGGGGGTATGTACACAACAATAGTCTTGTCTGTGGGTAAAGACACAATCCCCTCTTTTCCTTCCCGGTGTAACATATGTATTTGCACACCCCCCCGTAAGGCATCCCTCAGTACACCAGCCACGTATTCCTCATCCTCCCCACAGAACCCCACTACTACGGCATGGGCAATTCCCGTGCACACGCCAACCTCTCCCGCCCTACTAATCACCTCCCGAATATCCCGGAAGACGAAGTCTAAATCGATCTTTGGCGGAACCCCCTCCTCTCTCCCTCTGCGACGGTGCAGCTTAATTCGTGGGAAAGAGACTTTGCCCAGAGAAGACACGATCAAGCCGGAGGACAACATGAGGCCCAAGCCAATGAGTGAATCTTGGAAATTAAAGCAATATCCCAGTGAAGGCGCGAACATGACAATGCCTCCAAGCAGAATACTCCTCATTCTTCCGGTTTTACTGGAGACAGACGTGACAATGAAACCTGAAACTATACTGAGGAAGCTTCCCAGCAGAAACGGGTTGCTCATCATTCCCTTGAATAGCTCAAGGTAAAATAGACTAGCAGCGCTTATAGGAGCATTAAGAGAAACACTGCTGTAAACTCCGCCGGGGAGCCGCAAGAAGTAGACGATGGACGAGTTCTCAAACCTTACCCCCGAAAGTATGAATAGCGCCAGGGAGAAAACCACGCCCGAGGAAAGAGCTTCACGATAATCCTCCTCGGAAGCCTGGCTCAGCGCGATTCCAAGCACAATCGGGAGAACCCCAGGGGCAAGAGCCGTCAAGAGTGAAGACAGCAGCACGAGAGTAGCGCTACGCCAGCTCTGAACATTTTTAAAAATTATTAAGAGTGAAAGGGGGAGAAAAATCAGGGCATAAGCGTACCTACCACTCAAGTAGGAAACAAGTACAGGCATCAAAGCAGCAAAAGCAACTCCCAGAGAGGGGCTTCCCAGGGATGCCACTGGGGGTATAAGCGAAAAGGGACTACCAACTTCCCCAACCACCAGCAGGAAAAGATAAGTTGCAATATAAATGCTGATAGATGCGAGCACATTTCTCAACACAACCCTATTCATATGAATGCCACCTGTAAGACTCCTCTAAAAGTATAACTTTTTCTAACCTCAGCGCATCTTCTACATAACCCCTTACCGCTTTTAGCGGCATACCTACTCACTCCTACCACGTTGAGGCAGCCTTGCTACGCTCCCCCGTGTTGCCTGGGAAGCGCTCTGGGGTTCATGGGGGTTTGCCAGTCGCCGCGTATCACTCCTCTTTAGTTCCGCGCTTGAGCGCCGGATGCATTGGATTCTCCAGCTCGCGCGCTACGCATACAGCTTATTAATCAGCCCGTAATAAACTTACTTTTGTGATCAACTACAAAAAACGCTTGGAGAGAATCATCGAAGACATAATTTTGAAAAACGGGCTCACCAGGCTCATAATCTCCTCCCCCTCAAACATTTTCTACGTGACTGGTTCTGACGCCCCATCAGCTTTAGTCCTGTCGCCGGATGGAGAACTTTCGGCGTTGACAACACGCTTAGAGTACTTCCGCGCAGTCTCGGAGATGAGGATTGGAGAGGCTCTGGCATACACAAAGCAGGAGGAGGTGAGTGAGTACGAGAGGGTCATAAAGGGGGACCTAATAGAAGCTATGGCACAGCTAGTAGGTGGTAGCGAAAAGGTGGGGATAGTTGGCGCAACGCTTGAACTCAAGGAGCAGCTTAAAGGAAAACTTAACAGAGAATTGCTGGAACTCTCCAAGGACTTCTCAATGCTCCGACGCGTAAAGGACGAGGAGGAAGTAAAACTAATGGAGCATGCATCAAGGATAGCTGAACAGGCACTAAGGAGGGCTGTAGACGCAATTGAGCTGGGTGTCACAGAGTCCGAGGTGGCTGCCGAGATACTCCGAGTAATAGTTGCAGCAGGTGCGCAACCATCTTTCCTGCCAATAGTTGCCTTTGGAGAGCACTCAGCCCACCCCCACGCAAAGCCGGGATTGAGAAGGCTAACGAAAGGAGACCTCATCAAGATAGACCTGGGAGCCAAGTACGAGGGCTACTGCTCAGACATGACTAGGACTTTTGTTTACGGCAACATCTCCGAAAGGCAAAAAAGGATCTACACAGCGGTACTTAGGGCACAGGAAGCCTCGATTGATGCAGTTAAGGAAGGAGCAAAAGCGAAGGATATCCACATGGTTGCTTACAGCCACTTAAAGAGTGAAGGGCTATCCGCCTACTTTAATCACGGGCTTGGACACGGAGTCGGTTTAGACGTGCACGAGGAACCATACCTAAATCCCCAAAGTGAATCTACTCTAATAGCGGGAGACGTAGTCACAATTGAACCCGGGGTTTACCTGCCCGGCTACGGAGGGGTCCGCATCGAGGACATGGTACTTGTACAGCGGGAAACAGGCAGGGTGCTAACGCTTTTTACGAAGGAGATCAGCATCAGCTAGCGCGCCATGCTTATCTCAGCGCGCGCCATCTGTTACCCCGCCTTATCGCAGGGTTATGGGTTTATGGGTTTTACCCCGCCTGGTGTTGCTAGGAAGCTGAGTACTTTGATGCGCTTTGGCAGTTCCGCCTCGATGCCTAGTGCAGTAAGCCCGCGCAGCGTGATGTTCAGTGCGGCGTTGACATCAGCGTGCATCGTGTGCCCGTGCGGGCATGTTACCAGCCCCCTAGGACTCCTCTTGACCTCGCACCCATGGTAGGCGCACTTCCTCGAAGTGTTGTCCTCGCTGACGGCGAAGGCTGGGATGCCAGCGTTCTCCAGCGTCGTTGCGAGCCTCATCAGCTGCCTCCGCTGACTCTATATGTTCACGTTGCCCTTGCCGGGCTTCTCCTGAGATATGTTCCAGGGGTATCCTATGAGTACGATGCCGATATCCCTCTTGACAGCCTCGTTCTTAAGGTGCGCCGCAGTGTTGGCGTGTGCTTGATCCCTCCGCCTCCCCCTCTTCTCGAACAGCCTCCTCCTCTCCTCTTGCAGCGCGGACCTCCTCGCCTCCTCCGCTCTGGGGTCTGACAGGGCTTTGTCGATGGCGGCGATTTTCTTCTCAAAGTAGAAGTAGTCAGCTTTGAGGGCGCTACCCTTGTACAGCAGCGCAGTGCCGTCGCTCGCAACGGCAGCGACCAGCACCTCCCTTCCCAAGTCTATTCCCATGAAGCCACCTCCGTTATGCCTCCTCTCCAGCACTACCTTCACGCTGATGTGCGCGTACCACCTCTTCTTGACGGGGTCAAAGACGATCTCCATCCTACCACGCTTAGCTCCCGGCTTTGTAAGCCACCTGAGCTTGCCGGTGAACGGGATGTCCACGTTCCAGTATCCTAGGCGGATCACCTTCCTCTCCACGTCAACCCTGTAGTTGTCTGCGCGGACGATGACTATCGGCACCCTCTCGCCGCTTCTCTTCCTGTAGCCAGGAGGCCTCGGGTTGAGCCAGGGAGGCAGCCTTCCCTGCTTCTTCTCCCTGAGCTGCGCTGCGAAGCTCCTCCAGGACTCGCTGACCTTCCTCAGCGTTTCGTCGAAGTTCGCAGAGCCGAGCGCTTTCTTCACCTCCTTGTACTCCGGGAGCCTCTTAGCAAGCTCCCTCGCAACCATC
>JAJHRM010000242.1 GCA_020832965.1 Thermofilum sp.
CTGAGAGTCCTTCCCGGAGACCCCATTACGATGCTGGAAGGCAAAAACATCCCGGAAGACGTGCTAGCCAGGCGTAGAGCCGAGCTGGGACTGGACAAGCCAATCTACCAGCAATACTTTAACTACCTGTACTCGTTGCTGGTAAAGCTGGACCTCGGGCAAACAGCCCTAGAAAAAATCCCAGTATCATACCTCATCCTCACAAGGCTCCCTGCGACAATAGAGCTTACAATCTCATCGACGATAATTGCTGGAGCCATTGGGATCATCGTGGGTCTACTATCCGCGAGGTACCAGTACGGGAAATTCCCCTACTTTGCGAGGGTGTACTCCTCCATAGTCTACTCGATACCAGTTTTCTACCTCGGATTAATGCTTCAAGCATACGTAGCCAAGCCGGTAGGGCTGCCCACAACCGGCAGACTAAGCCCAATAAACATGGTTCTCGCAGACACCTTGCCCGTGAGGACGGGCTTCGTGTTCATAGACTCAATCCTCTCCGGGAGACCCGACATACTGCTCGACTACCTGCTCCACATGAGCCTGCCCTCACTCACTCTTGGGATATATTTGTCGGGAGTTTTCTCGAGGGTAACATACCTCTCAGTAGAGGACTCAATGTCCCAAGACTACACCCAGGCGGCGAGGGGCAGAGGCCTAAAAGAGTGGACGGTGGTCAAAAATTACGGGCTGAGGAACGCCCTCATACCCATCTTGACGATGGCCGGGCTCCAGGTAGCAGCGCTGCTAGGCGGGGCAGTACTCACAGAGACTACGTTTAACTGGGAAGGGGTGGGTCTGCTGGTTTACGAAGGCATACTGAAGCGCGACTACGCGATCGTGCAGGGGGCAGTGACCATCTACGCAGTCCTAGTCACTCTCGTTAGCCTAGTTGTTGACATTTTATACGCCTACGTTGACCCGAGGGTGAGGTACTAGTGAGGAAGCCGAGAACGTTTGGCGAGTGGTGCCTCCTCTTGGGAAGCATTTTAACCGCGGCAACCGTGCTGCTGTCACTGATTGGGGACATCGTAGCTCCGGGAAACGCTACGTCGAGCATCTTAATTATCGATGGTTCCAGGGTGGAAGTCCCCCCACTTCTACCCCCGCTTTCATCCATACAACTCGCCGGGAAAACGTACACGTTCCATCTTGGAACAGACCAGCTCGGCAGGGACATTCTAAGCAGGCTCCTAGCTGGAGCAAGGTTCGTCCTGGCAGTCGCCTTCCTAAGCACAGCCATCTCCTCCCTTGCTGGAATACTTCTAGGCTTGCTTTCGGGGTACGCTGGAGGAATGTTCGATAGGGTTGTCTCCCTCGTCATGGACAGCCTATACTCACTGCCTGGGCTGATAGTCGCTATCGCCCTCGCAGCGCTCCTCGGAACAGGTCTAGTCAACATGTCTCTAGCAATAGCCGTAGCCTACATCCCATCCTACTTCCGCATGGTCAGGGGGCAGGTGCTCTCGCTGAAGGCAATGCCGTTCGTCGAAGCCGCAAAGATCGCTGGGGCAGGCTCACTAAGCATAACTCTCAGGCAGATACTCCCGAACACCTTCCCCTCAATCGCATCGCTACTACCAATAACGTTTGCAGACGCGATCATAACAGAGGCGGGGCTATCCTTCCTGGGGCTGGGCATAGAGCCCCCGACACCTGACTGGGGCTTCGACTTAAACAAGGGTAGGCAGTTCTTCCTAGCTGGCTACTGGTGGATAGGGGTATTCCCAGGCTTAGCCATAATTGTCACCGTGCTGGGATTCCTGCTACTAGGCGAAGGGCTAAACGAGATTCTAAACCCAAAGAAGTGGGAAGCGTGAGGCTCCTGGAAGTGCGGGAATTAAGAGTAAGCTACAATACTAGGCGGGGGAGAGTAGAAGCCCTCAGCGACGTCTCCCTCGCCCTGAACGAGGCAGAAGTACTGGGGGTAGTCGGGGAGAGCGGCTCAGGCAAAAGCACACTGGGCCTAGCGATCATGAGACTGCTACCGCGGTACGCGAAGGTGGAGAGGGGGGAGGTAATCTTCAACGGGAAGGACATACTGAAAATGGACGAGGAATCCCTGAGGCAGCTGCGTGGGAGGGAAATAGCCATAGTCTTCCAGGACCCATACTCCTCCCTGAACCCCGTGACGAGAATAATAGACCACTTCGCCGAGCTCTTCAGAGAGCACGGCTACAACTACTCAAGGGAAGAAGTCCTGCGGACCGCGGCAGAGCTCCTCGAGAAGATGGGTGTACCGCGTGAAAAGGTTCTCGACTACCCCCACCAGCTGAGCGGAGGGCAGAGGCAGAGGGCAGCGATCGCCCTAGCACTCGCACTAAACCCAAGGCTCCTCATAGCAGACGAAATAACGACAGCCCTGGACGCGCTCGTCGAAGCGCAGATAGTTGATCTCCTAAGAGAAGTAAAGAAGGAGTACAAGACATCAATGCTATTCATAACACACAACATGGGGCTCGTAGCCCAGCTCGCAGACCGCGTAGCCGTCATGTATGCAGGCAAGCTCGTCGAGGCAGGAGAGACAGGGCAGGTAATCAGGAACCCCAGGCACCCATACACCAAGGCACTCCTCACCGCTGTTCCAAGGATCGGCGGCTCGAGAAGCCTGCAGCCGATCCCAGGAGAGCCGCCAGACATGAGGAACCCCCCACCAGGGTGCCGCTTTCACCCCAGGTGCCCGCTAGCGAGTGAAGTCTGTAAGAGGGAAACCCCCGCATTGAGGAGTATAGGTGACAGGCTTGTCGCATGCCACTACGCGTGAAATCCTCTCAGTCTCAAGGTTGAAAGTTTACTTCCCACTAAAGAGAACAATAGAGGAGGTGCTCGCCAGGAAGCAGAAGGTCTTGAAGGCTGTAGACGACGTTTCATTCTCCATGGAGGAGGGGAGCATAATGGCACTCGTGGGTGAAAGCGGCTCTGGGAAAACCACCATAGCTAGAACAGTCGTCGGACTCGTAAACCCGACGTCAGGCAGAGTACTCTTCAGGGGGAGGGACGTGTTCAGCCTGAGGGGCGAGGAGTTCAGGGAATATAGGAGAAAAGTCCAGATGGTCTTCCAGGACCCCACAGTCAGCCTAAACCCGAGGATGAAGATAGGCGAGCAGGTAAAGTACCCATTAGACGTAAACAAGGTAAGCACACCGGAGCAGAGGAGAGAAAAAGCAATAAAGACACTTGAAGCAGTAGGCTTAACCCCTCCAGAAGACTTCTACAACAGGTACCCCCACCAGCTGAGCGGAGGGCAGAGGCAGAGGGCAGCGATAGCCAGAGCACTCATACTCGACCCAGAGCTACTAGTAGCAGACGAGCCAATATCAAACATCGACGTCTCAGCGAGAGCGCAGATCTTAACCCTCCTACGAGAACTCAAAGACCAATACCACTTGTCCATCCTCTACATAACGCATGACCTCTCATCGGCGTGGGCGATCACAGACAAAGTAGCAGTAATGTACCTCGGCAAAATCGTCGAAGTAGCCCCAACCACTGAGATCTTCAAGGAGCCACTACACCCCTACACACAGGCACTCATGTCCGCCGCTCCCATCCTAGGCGAGCACACCCCCGGCAAGAGACTTGTACTGAGGGGTGAAATACCGAGCCCCATAAATCCACCGCCCGGCTGCAGGCTCCACCCCAGATGCCCCTTCGCCACGGAAACCTGCAGGGAGAGAGAGCCTGAAATCCTACTAATAGGGAAAGACCACACAGTCGCTTGCCACCTGTACTCCAAGAGCTAGCGCGCGGGAAGCATCCTTACATATGTAAAAGGTATATTTTGGGTCCTTGAAATTACTGCTGGTAGGCGTTTCGAGCGCGCCTAGCTGCTGCATGGTCTGGGACAGGGACCTCGCTGCTCTTACGAGGCTTCCAGTGCTTCACCTAGAACGGCTGGAAAGCATACACGATGACGCGAAGCACGAGCTTGGCTTCCACAAAGTCCAAAGGCTTCCAAAAGAGGCACAGGTTCCTCAGTGAGCCCATTCCCCAGCGGAGCGGGGAACCGTAATCACGGCCCACGAGCCACTGAGGCTCCCGCGCGCGGGACCGAGGAGGGGGTGAGGCTCGGCAACGGGCAAACCCCATGAAACCCCAAGCACCCAGCAACAACTGGGGCGCTACGAGGGTGCGCAAGAGCTAGCTAGGGCAGCAGGAATTTTTCAGCTATCTCTATAAACCCGTCACTGTACGGTTTACTCGCAACGTAATCTACACTCCTCTTTACCTCTTCAGGCGCATGTGATGGACAGGCAG
>JAJHRM010000243.1 GCA_020832965.1 Thermofilum sp.
AGCGTCGTACCTCATGTCCCGGATCAGCTCCTGCTCCCTCTCCTCTATCCACGACAGCACCGCGTTGGCGACGTAGTTGCGGAGGAAGAGCTCGTCGCGCCCCGTCCTCTTGAAGGCCTCGACGAGCTCTCTGTCGAGGTACTGGAGCAGCGGACTAGCGCTCACGCTCTCACCACGCACTCGACGAGCCCCATCTCGCACAGCTTGTACAGCTCGAGGAGCAGCTCTTCCGATCGCGCTTCCAAGCTCTGGCTCAGCTCCCTGACGAGCCTCTCGAGCCTCGCTTCGCCCACCCTCTCGCCTGTGCTGCTCAATCTTTCGATGATCAACTGCTGCAGCGGGCTCAGGTTTAGCCCGCTGACCACCTCGTCGATTCGTTTGAGCACGCTCGCGATATCGGCTTCAACGATTTTAAACTTGCTTTTCAGTAAACCTATTCTGTCATTCACCCTTTGAAGCTTCATCAACAATTTCTCATATTCGGTCCTGTATTTTTCTAGTTCTTTTATAGCTATATCTGGTTCAATAATTTCAAGGAAAACTTTTTCGCTCTCGTCTAGAACCCTCTTAGAACCCTTCACTGCATCGTTGTAATCTTCGCACAAGCGTCGAGCAAGCGTCGTGGAGTACTTGCAATCAATCGGATTTAATACGTCTATTTTAGCGAAGAATTCTATTAAGGGAATAACTTTATTTAATACATTTTGCAATTCATCCACATGCCGGTTTCTGATAAAATTCCATAATACTTCACGAGGAGATGATTCTGTAAACCTAAATTTCATGCCAGTGAAATCCTTTAGCTTGCTATCTAATTCCCTAAGAATTTTCTCGCGCGAAAGCAAATCCTCTAACGTGAGCTTATAGGTACTCATGTTATGACACATGAAACTCTTTATTTTATCCTTGTTAACAACACTATCCAGTAACTTGATTGTCTTCTCGTATAGTTCATACAACTTCTCAAACGTTAAGTTCTCATTGTAAAAGAGCGGCGCGCATCCCAAGCGTTTTTCAAAGGTGCTTCGCAGCGCATCAGCTCCCCTCTTTTCAACTTCTTCCAGGATCCTTCTAGCGTCGTCTACACCGATAAGCCTCCTTAGCGCGTCTCGTGGTATCACATCCTTCAAGAACGAGACATCGCCAAGGGAATTTTTGATTTTTTCAATATCTTTATTTATTCTTTCTAAAATCATTATTAATTCTTCTCGTTGTTTTTTAATCATATTTAATCTTTCAGTTAATTTTTTGTTAATCTCGCTTAAGTTAAGTGGAACCAACCCGCTCATATTCATCACCGTAAACATCACTTAATATTTTAGAAATCAATCTTGTTATCTGAGGATCAGAGTGTTCGAGTACTTCTGTATTGAATCTTTTCAAATTCGTTATAATTTCATTAATTGCATTTAATATATTGGAAATATACTGATCCATATCATGCATTCTTAGCTTCGATACTAGGCTTAGATCACGTTGTATTCCTCTCATTAATTCATCATAAGTTATGTTAGCTCTTTCCAATAATTCTGCCTGGTCTTCAATTTCTTTTATTTCTTTTATGATATTTTCAAGATCTTCAAGAGATTTTTCAATAGATTTAATTTTATCTCTTAATGATCGAATGTAAATATCGTAATTGAATATATTTTCAGTGAAAATGCTTAAAAAGCCCCCGGTTCCCTTTCGGCGCTTTTCTTCAGAAAATCTTACTCCATCAATAAGGCTCAAACGGAGCAGGAAGTCCTTAACTTTCATACCTGCGCGCGTAGCATTCTCTTCTATTTGTGCAAGCTCTCTTAAACCATTAATATTGTCTTTTATACTCTTGAGTGTGCTTCTAATTAAACTTGTCTTGTTTGATATATCTATTCCAAGGCTTTTAAGAGAAGTTTCTATATTGTTTAAAGCGCCAATCATAGGGTCAACTAAGTCTGTGATGAAAGATTTCATCCTAATGGGAACATTATTAGGCAATATAGGTTGCACAGTGAGATCTCTTCTACTCAAAATATGAGATACAAGTATAAAAGCTAAATCTTCTACGGGATCTCCGAGTTCAGATGATTTTGTAATACAATCTTGTATTAGGCGTTCTGTTTGAATAACATCCTCTATAAACCTTTGGGAAACTACTATGGTATCATAAGAGGGTAACAGATCGCTTATTTCTAAAATTAAATTCATTAAACTTTTAGTTTTAATTATTTCATCGTTTAGCTTAATCACTCTGTCTAGGAATCTTTTTCCGCTTGTACATAGAAGCTTTAGATCTTTAAATATTTCTTCGTCAAGAACTTTGCCAACGTCAAGTACTTCAGGGTAGATCTCTCTAGATATAATGTTTATAAGCTTACTGTATGATTCTCTAGTATTATTTAAATGCTCTATTACCTTGATTAGATGTTTAATATTTTCTGGAAATGCAGCATTTAAGTAGAAAAGATAAGCTTGCTGAGAGCCGATTTCTTTGCCTCTGGCTACATGAATATCCCTAATTAACGTCAAGATATTTTCATCTAGAATTTTATCCTTATCTCTCATTTTTCTCTGAGCCTCAAGTATCTGCATCCGCAAGAGGTCGTTATACCACTTGAACACTCTTTCATCAAGCTTGTCAACTTTCCCACTACCTTGCGCAAGCTCTTCAATGTAGTGCCTGTTATACTCGAGATTGTAGATCAGCGAGGCCAGGTAGATCGCAGCCCTTTCGGGCAGCGGTACGGCGTAGGCGATCGTTTTGAAGAGCATGCTTTTGCTGAGCTCCTCCATCAGCTCCTCGCTGTTCTTCTCAGGTCCAACCAGTAGCATAATGATCTGTTCTCTGGTTTTCTCGAAGTACTCTAGAACTGCTTTCCTGATCTCTTTCTCCTTCGCCTTCGATGGGTATACAAACATTAAACTTTCCTTCAATTCTGAAAGATTTAATATATGTTTGATGTATTTTGAATATTCATTCATTTTATTTAATTCATCAAGTAATTTATTTACTTCATCATAAAGCTTTTGAACATTCCCTTCCTTCCTAGCTTCACCGAGTGTTGGAACTAGTACTGCAGGTGGGAAGATTGCCTTGATATACCTCGGGCTTAGGGCAACGTGGAGCATTCCCGCGTTTTCTGTGCGGATGTGAAGGGCTTCGAGGCGCAGCTCCCTCAGCGCCTCGCCGATTTGGGGCTCGTCTTTGTACACGTCGTACGCGTAGTCGGCCGTCAGCTCCTTAAGGCTCTTGAGCGCCTCGAGATTGCAGAGCAGCTTCCCCTCTAAGGACCAAGCGCCTAGGATTTTCCTGGCTAAGCTCTCCGCGCGTCGTACAGCGTGCTCCTTTTTGAGCCTATCTTTCAATTTTTCCGCAATTTCAGCTATCAGATCCTCAACATTGCAGAATTCTCTCCCTTCTACGAATAATTCTTGGGGAGCGAAGTTGAGGAGATTCTCGTTGATCCCCAACTTCTTAAGTTGATCTGCAGGTATCGGGCCTACGAGCGCTGATGTAATAAGGATTAGCTTCGCGTATTCTTCCCTTGTCGCCGACCTCAGCAGCTGCTGGAGCTCGTGGCCGTCGAGGAGCGGCACCCCTTCGATTATCTGGGTCGCGCTGAGCGCATCTGATGTCAGAACATCTTTTAGCAAATCAATTTTGTTTCCGCTCAAGCAGTTCACTATATTAGACGGTACCTTCTCGTTAACTAGCTTATAGACCCACGCTATCCTCCCCCGAGAGAGCCACCACATTGTATTGGAAAGCAGATCAAGATAATCCTTTATTTCCAATTGTTGTTCCAAAATTCTCTTTATATTTTCTTTGCTTAGGAATGGTATGTCTAACCTAACTATCCGCCATGCCGCGGGTCCCGAGGATACCTCCCTTAGCGCTGCGGAGGGACCGAACGCCAGAATCGTGAAGATCCTGATTGCATGGTCTTTTATCTTATCCGCTAAACCTCTGAACGGCGATGTTTCATATGAAATAATCGCGGTTAGATTTTTGTAAGCTTCCTCCACTTCGTCTATAAACAGCACACCTGTTCCACCTGCATTATACTTCTCTATAATATCTACGAGTTCATCAGCTGGTAACAGGTATTCTTCCAGCTTCTTCCCATAAGGGGCAAATTCGTCGGGAAGTTTTCCATTCTTTTCTATTAGAGTTTTTATTGTATTCAATTTAAATTTGAAGAATTCTTCTACAATGTTTGGCAATATATCTTCCGACGATATTTTTCCTCTTATGCCCTGCTGCCTAGCA
>JAJHRM010000244.1 GCA_020832965.1 Thermofilum sp.
AGTTTTCCTGCTTCGTCATAACCAATGCAATCAATCAATCCAACCCTTAAACCTAGCCTGCTGGCCATGATTGCAAAGTTCGCAGCCCCGCCGGCGAGTTTCTTGAACTCGTAGGCCATGTGCACACCCTCTGGTTGAGGCAGGGTATCCAGCTGAACTACATTGTCTAGGACAAGATCGCCTATAACTAGGACATCGAACATTTTAACTATCCCTGATACTCAGTAGTTTTTCGGCCACCTCTTTAAGTTTTATATTGTTAACCTCCTCAACAACCCTCACTAGAGAGGTTGGAAATGCCCTTGCGCCACGCATCGCACCGGTTATCGCTCCAACGATTGATGCAATCGTATCTGAATCGCCTCCGCAATTAACAGCTAATGTTATTGCTTTAAGTGGGTCTCCATCTGTTATCCTTACTATTGCTAATGCTGATGGAATGGACTCGTTTGACGCCACTCCCATACCAATGTAGTCATAGAGTATAGAGCATACTTCCTCAGTACTCCTGGCACCTTCAACCAATTTTAAGGCGAGCTGAATTCTTTTCTCGACAGATGCAGCAGGATATTTAAACCCGAGTTTTTCTCCCTCACCAGCTCCATAAATAGCCGCGCTAATAATCTTCTCAGTGGTCGGGTTCTCATCAAAAGCAGCAGAGATAGCACATGCTACAGCGGCAGCAGCCGAAATCGCAATACTTGTTCCATGCGTCGGCAAGCATATCTTGTAAACGTCTTTAATAGTTTTATCTAGCTTTCTCCTATCTATGATCCCTATTGGAGATATCTTCATTGCAGCTCCATTAGTCGTTCCATATCTTCCAGCTTCTTCGATGCTCGCACCCTGGAGAAGTTTCATGAGCGCATTCCTAGTGCTGGGTCCTAGATAGTCTGTTTCGAGGACATTTTTCTCTTGAGCCCACCTCAACAGGTGTTTGAGGTAACATTCAACATCTACTCCGCCGCATTTTATTATGGACTCTGCTAGAAGAAGTGTCATTTCAGTATCGTCAGTTACTTGACCCGCTTTAAGTCCCCCGTGTATTGGATGATCTTTTGGAGGTTCTATAAACTCCTTAACAAACCCGTACTTCTCTCTTATTTCTCTTGGATTCATAAACGTCGTAGGAGAACCCATAGCATCGCCTATCGCTACTCCTAAAAGGCAACCGTAGGCTTTCATTAGCTCAGAGTCCATATAGGCTCACCAGTTAGAGTATACCTAGACCGGTAAATCGTATATATACTCCTATCAACATAATTATTAAAATTAATGCAAGCGCTGTGTAATCCACTCTCGACATTTTTATGTCATATAGCGAGGCTCTGTTTTTGGATGCGCCAAAACCTCTGACTAATATTGCGATCGCTAGGTTCTCAGAATGTCTGATTCCTCCAACAAGCATTGGAATCATTAATGGTATTCTTTTCTTGATTTTCTGCAAGAAACTGCCTTTTTCAAGATCCAACCCTCTGGCCTGCTGTGCATCCATAACTGTTTCAAGTTCCTTCATGAGTGTAGGGATAAAACGAAAGGAAATTGAAACCGCAAGAATTAGCGCGTAAGGGAAATGCAATTTTTTCATCAAGGCGATAAAATCCTCAAACCTTGTAGTCAGGGTAACTATTGATGTAGAGACAACTATGATTATTAGTCTAACAAGGAAAGTTACACCTATCATAACTCCACCCACCGTGATTTGTAATCCGAGGATTTCAAGTAGCACCCTCCTCGATGTATCCCTCACGAAGTAATCCTGCTGGAAACCAAAGCCAGTGAATAGCACTATGCAGATCATTACAGGTACTAATGGTTGAAACATACTTCTTAACCTACTAAAAGGCAACCCAATACGTAATGCGATGAAAACTACGCTGCCCATTATTGCTAGCATGAACAATGGATCATTAAAAATGAAAGATAGAATGAGAACAGCAGCCAGCCAGCAAACTTTGGTCCTCACATCGAGCCTATGAAATATCGAGTTTCCAGGTAAATATTCCAGGAAAACCATGTTACAGCTCACCTCTAATCTTCCTATATAATTCTGTTGCTGCTTCGTCGATAGTTAAAATTCCTGGAGACATGCCATGTTCCCTGAGGTGGTTCATCAATAGAACGATTGGTGGAGGTTCTACATATACTCGTGCTAGATCCTCAACCTTGTAAAATACCTCCCTTGGGTCACCATCCATAAGTATTCTTCCAGAATGAAGTACAATGACTCTTTCAGCATACTCGGCAACAACATTCATGTCATGAGTAACTACTATAATGGTATGACCCTCTTCGTTAAGCTTTTTCAGCATGTTCATCATCTTGCAGGTACCAAACCAATCCTGGCCAGTGGTTGGTTCATCGATCACTATAATCTTGGGTTTCATTGCAATTATGGATGCGAAGGCAACTAGCTGCCTCTCAGCCTTCGAGAGGTGAAAGGGGTGCTCGTTTTCCAGCCCTTTCAGGCCGACAAAGTCGAGTGCTTGTTCAACCATTTCTTCTACTTCATCACGACTATACCCAAGATTCTTAAGCCCGAATGCAACCTCATCTTTGACGGATGAGGCGAATATCTGGTTATCCGGGTTCTGGAAAACATATCCGACAAACCTAGAAAGAGTCGAGATGGTTACATTTTTGGTATTCATGTCGAAGACATAGACGTCCCCCCTCGTTGGTTTGAGTAATCCATTAAAGTGCTTGACAAGCGTTGTTTTTCCGGACCCATTCTGTCCAACTATGGCTACAAATTCACCTCTGTAGATCTGCAGAGAGACACCCTTTAAAGCCTCAATGCCGTTTGGGTAAACATGCCACAGATCTTCGACGATTATTGCCCTCTCCCCCTCATGCTTATTGCGTCTACTTAACATCAACGCGTCTTCTGGGCATCTCTTTGTTATTAGCTCACTAAGCTTGCATGCAGCTTCCTCAACATCCAGCCACGGATTCGAGCTCCATGAGATTACCCCTTTCTGGGAAAGCCTAAAGAATAAATGTGGTATCTGAGGAGGTCTGATGCCATGCTGTACCAAACCATCTACCCCAAGCTTTAATAAAACCTCTCTTGGAGAACCTATAGCTACGAACTTCCCAGCGTCAAGTATACCAATACGATGTGAATACTTCATAGCCCAATCAGTTTCATGCGTGATCATTACGATTGTTTTTTTCTCAATCATATTTAGCTGAAGAAGCGTCTCAAATACCTCTCTCTTTCCAGCAGGATCTAGTTGTGACGTGGGTTCATCGGCTACAATGATACTGGGTCCTAGTGCTAAAATTCCAGCTATGGCAAGTCGCTGTTTCTCCCCACCTGATAGTGCAAAAGTCTCTCTATCCTCATAGCCACTTAATCTAACCATCTTGAGTGCATCGTTGATTCTCCTTAGGACGATCTCTTTACTCAATCCAAGATTGCAAGGTCCAAAAGCTACATCGTCTCTAACGGTTACGCCTACTATCTGATCTTCAGGATCTTGCAAAACTAATCCAAGCTTTTTAGCCACTTCTGGGATTGTTACTGAAGCGACATCCACACCGTCTACAAGGATTTTCCCCTCAAATTCTCCCTCAATATAATGAGGAATAACTCCAGCCAGGCATAGTGCTAGAGTTGTTTTACCTGCACCGTTTCGGCCCATTACTGTGAAGAACTCACCTCTTTTAACATTAAATGAAACTCCATTTAAGGCAAATTTTTCAGACCCAGCATACTTAAATTTTAAATTATCCACTTTTATAGCGTATCCGTTTTCGTTACTCATACAGCCATGCCAACCTAGGAGCGCTGTGTTAATAAGTTTTTGCACCCTTAAAATCTAGATCAAGGGCTTCTGCTGAATAGCTAGAATGTGCTACCCATGTCAAGCTCTTAGCCATAGCGCGCGCTGTGTGCATTCCCTCTAGCTGTGTTATTTACCTAGTGTCGAGTAAACGTTTGGGCGTGGACTGTTGCGCACGCTAATGTTACTTAAGATTTGTCGATTGAGCCGAGGCTTAGAGAAAAGGAGGAAGGAGCCTAGAGGAAGTACACGCTATGTACCTCTGTTTTCATAGAGATATTTATATACATATGTGTCTGCTGAGGTGCTGTCTGCTAGATTAGGAGTGAGCTTAAGGAGGAGGCATTGAGGCTGGGGGATCGATGCTAGGAGTGTTAATGAGAGGGTCTCTTGAGGAGGAGGTGAGGAGGGCGAAGAGGAAGAGGGTCAGGGGGCTGCTCGAGG
>JAJHRM010000245.1 GCA_020832965.1 Thermofilum sp.
GTAAAGCCTGCAAGAACAACTAGCGCCAGTGCAACAGAGATGGATAGGGCTGTCAGTAGCGGGAGGCCCGCGAAGAAGGGTGAAGTGAGCAGGACTACCGTGGCCATATACATTAATCCAGTGACCGTCGCCGACTTCCCAGGACTCTTCCCCCTCTCCTGCTTAGCTTGAAGGTAGGCTGCCGCAGCCATAGACAAGGAGGCACTAATACCCACAATCAGCCCAGAAATGCCAGTGTATAGTGAGGATGAGGTGTAGCCGAGGAACCCTGCATGGACGCCTGACAGCTCAATGATGGCGTCGGACATTCCAAGTGCTATTGAGCCTAAGTGCCTCACAGCGAACTCGTCTATCTGGCTGGATAGAGCTCCCTCGTGGAACTTCTCATCCTCAATTACTCTAGCAAGAGTTCTTCTGTCCTCCTCAGTGAGGGGCTCTTTCCCAAGGATTTGTGAATACACTTCTACTGCTCGCGTCTCGTGCCTCTCGAGAAACTTTATGATGAAAGTTCTTCCCAGAACCCTTGAGAGTAGTAGGAAAAACTTCAGCTTAAAGAGCTCTCGTGGCTCAAGCTCGATTTTTCCCGCAAACTTTGACCAAAACTCGTAGTGCATGTATTCTTGCCTTGAAAGCTCTTCAAGAATCTCTTTGTTTCTCGGGTTTCTCTCATGCTTCGAGAGAGCTTCGTAGAGCAAAGAGTCAAAAAGCTCGTTACGCGCATAGACGCCAAACCTAGCAAACATATCAAAGTGAATAGCAATACCACTCTTTAACTTTTTCCTACCTTCTCAAAGACCTCAATAACCTCGCTCCATGGAGGTATCTCGTGAGACCCAAGTCTCATGACTTTTAGCCCAGCAACGATTGTCGCAAACCTCACAGCCTCTTTTAGCTCAAACTTCTCCAAGCCCATTATCAAGCCGGCAGCAAACGCGTCTCCGGCTCCAGTGGTGTCAACAACTGCCCCGGGCCTATAGGCAGGCACCTCGAAGATCTCGTTTTTTGAGGCAACGTAGGCCCCTCTGCTACCTCTCTTGATGATCACTAGCTCCGCTCCCTCACCGAGCAGCACCTCTGAAGCTTCCTCCAGAGTCTCTGCGCCGGTCATCGCCCTCGCCTCTGCCTCGTTTGGGAGAATAATGTCAGCATATCTCACCACAGGCCTCAGAGCCTCCATACCCAAGCATGCCTGCCTCCTTCCGGGGTCCCAGGAGATCTTTACGCCTAGCTCCTTAGCCATCCTAGCTATTGCTGAAGCCGTGTCTATGCGGAGACTAGCAATGTGCAGATGCTCTGACTCGCGGAGAACCTTGGCATTTACTTCTTCAGGTGTAAGCGCATCTGCGACACCCTTGTCACCATACATGATGATCTGCCCACTTGAATCAATGATTACCAGGGTAAAGCCAGTTTTGCCGCCCAGAGCATCGATCCTCACGTTTGAAATATCCACACCCTCTCTTGCTAGATCCTCCAAAGCACTTTTACCAAAATCATCGAAGCCAATTTTCCCAATGACTGCACTCATTCCCCCGAGCCTCCTTACACCTATAGCGACATTCGCAGCACTACCCCCCACGCCATGGCTCTGGCTCTTAATAGCGCTCTCCCTGTCTGGAGCGGCAAACACGTCTACGCAAAACCTCAAGTCCAGCAGTATGTGTCCAAGAGCCACTACGTCAAACCTTGCCTTCCCCTTCCGCATCACTACTCAGCCATCTTCAATGCTTCCACAGGAGAGTAGCCCTCATGTACGACAGCCACAATTGCCTTAGCAGCTCCTCGCGGGTTCTCATGCTGGAAGATGTTCCGACCTACAACCACGCCCTGGGCACCCGCATCCATGACGCTTTTAACAACATTCAAGAAGTCTAGGAGCGTCTCGGCCCTCGCTCCTCCACTCATCAAAACGGGGACACCTGAAGCCGCCTCAACTACGCGTCTAAAGGACTCAGTACTCCCAGTATAGTAGGTCTTGATAATGTCGGCACCACTCTCAATTGCAGCTCTAACACCATACCTGACAACCTCAGCATCATACATGTTCCTTATCGTTGGCCCCCTCGGGTAAGATAGCTGTAGACAGGGCAAGCCATACCTCCCCGCCCCCCTCTTAACTGCAAACCACGTCCTCAGCATATGGTTCTCGAAACTGCTCCCCCAATAAACAGTTGCCGCCACAGCCTCCGCGCCTAGGGAAACAGCATCCTCCACGAACCCAAAAGGGCTTTGAAGAAGCTTCTCCTGCTCCGGCCTCAAATTCGTCTTGCTAGTCACCTTTACAATGAGCGCAGTCCTGCCTGCCCAAACCTCGTGGGTCAGGCTAGCCATCCCAGGGAGAAGCATCACTCCATCAACAACATCTACGACTTTGGATAAAATCCTCCTCGGATCAATGGTATCCCCGGGAAAGTCTGAGGGGCCGTGCTCCACGCCATGGTCAAAGGCAAAGATCACAGCTCTCCCGTCTCTCAGGATTCTGCCCAACCGGACCCTCTTACCTATATACCCGTAACTCATGCTCTCCAGGTCTATCTGCGTAGGTAAATACAAATAGGCTTTGTAATCATACTTGGTAATCATTGCTGCGAAGAAAATGTGGAATAAAGAATAATAGCAGGATTCGAGAACATAATATCTGTGAAGGTCGCCAACTCCAGCGAGATAAGACTTTTAGATAGAGAAGCCGTGGAAAAGTACGGCATCACAGAAGAGGTACTAATGGAGAACGCGGGAGCAGCTGTAGCGAGGCTCGTAGCACTCGTAGCCCCCAACGCGGGCGGCATAGCTGTAGTCGCGGGTCCGGGGAAGAATGGCGGCGATGGACTAGTAGCAGCGAGGCACTTGGCAAGCCTCGGTGCAGGCGTCCAGGTATTCCTTGTCGCAGACCCAGAGAAGATTACGGGCCTAGTCAGGGAAAATTACGAGAGGGTTACGAGGGCGGGGATACCAGTTGAAGTAGTCTCGGAGGGAAACGTTGGGGACCTGCGGGAAGCTCTCCCGTCCTTCGACGTAGTCATTGATGCTCTCTTTGGCACAGGTCTCTCGAGACCACTTGAGGGAGTCTACAGGGAAGCTGTGGAGGCAATAAACCATTCCGAGTCTGTGGTCGTCAGCGTAGACATCCCATCGGGGATAAACTCGGACACGGGGGAAGTCATGGGTGTAGCCGTCAAGGCGGATTTCACTGTCACGTTTGGGCTTCCGAAGGTAGGACTCCTCGTCTACCCGGGGGCAGAGCACGCCGGGGAGATCTTCGTATCCCACATATCGTACCCCAGAAGCCTCATTGAAGATGAGAGGATAAAAGTCGAGACAAACGACCCTCTCCCACCGCCCGAGAGGAGGCCGGACACCCACAAGGGGGACTACGGCAAGGCATTATTCATCGCTGGGTCGAGGAAGTACTACGGCGCTCCCCTCCTAGCCTCCCTCTCATTCCTGAAGGCTGGGGGAGGCTACTCGAGGCTTGCAACAGTCAGCAGTATAGTCCCGTTCCTCGCGGTGAGGGCTCCAGAAGTCGTCTACGAGGGCTTAGCCGAGACTCCTAGCGGGACCATCTCCTGCGACAACGTGGATAAAATCCTAGAGCTGGCCAGAAACTCCGACATCGTCGCGATTGGTCCGGGCATCGGTCTAGACGAGGAAACAATAAAGCTCGTACTGGAACTCGTGCCAAGGATCAACAAGCCACTTATAATAGATGGTGACGGCTTAACAGCACTATCGAGGAACACCTCCATCCTCACTCTCCGAACCTCCCCCACGGTTGTCACGCCGCACGTCGGTGAAATGTCGAGGCTAACTGGCAAGCCAATAGAGGAAATCAAGAGATCCAGGCTTAAAACTGCCCTAGAGACGGCTCAGAAACTTAACGCCTACGTAGTCCTCAAGGGAGCCCACACCATCATAGCCACACCACAGGGCAGCGCCTACATAAACCTCACGGGAAATCCCGGTATGGCGACTGCCGGGAGCGGTGACGTCCTAGTAGGCGCAATAGCAGCCATGCACGGCGTAGGGTTCAGCTTCGAGGAAGCAGTAAGGATGGGAGTATTCATCCACGGCCTAGCAGGGGACCTCGCCGCTGAAAGCCTTGGAATGGATGGAGTTACAGCTGTGACAATCATGAATTTCCTCCCGAAGGCAGTGAAGGAGCTAAGAGAAAACTTTGAAAAAATC
>JAJHRM010000246.1 GCA_020832965.1 Thermofilum sp.
TACATGTCCAGGAACAGGTACAAGTCGTGGGATGAGCCCAGCTACACAATCCTCGCAAGCGCGCGGCACATACCGCTTCACCCCGACTCGCCGAGGATGGTCAAAGTTGGCGCGGATAAGTGGGTATTCGCCGAGGAACCTGGAAAGAAGCCTAGAAGGTTGAGCGTCTGGGAATGCGCTAGGGTGCAGACCTTCCCAGACTGGTATAAGTTCGTGGGCAATACCGTGGACAAGTACGCGCTCATAGGCGACGCTGTCCCGCCCCTGCTGGCAATGCGGGTGGCGGAAGCTGTTCTAAAGTCTCTAGTGGAGGCTGGCATCGAGCCTAGCTCCTAGATTGGGCGAGCCTATAGGAGCAGCTTCCGCCCAGCGGGCATTTAGCGCATTTCGGCTTTCGCGAGCACACTAAGGCGGAAAAATCTATCAAGCCCCAGTTGAAAAGCTTGCATTCCTCCGGGTCAGCCGGCAACGCCAGCTCCAGCACCTCTATAACCTCTCTGTCGCTAGCCTCCCGGGGGTGAAAGAAGAACCTCTGCACTACCTTCCTAGTGTTGACGTCCAGCAGGTAAGTTGGAATTCCGAAGGCGAAAACCAGCGTCGCCCGGGCAACGTAATCCCCCACCCCTGGTAGGGCTCTAAGGTCCTCGTACCTTCGCGGCACTTCTCCCCCGTATTTCGCGATTAGCTCGTTCGCGAGCGCTTTGAGCTGCTTAGCCCTCTGCCTCCACAGCCCGAGGGGTTTTAACACGGACGCTATCTCCTCTTCGCCCGCCGAGGCTAGGTCGCTAACCGTCGGAAATTTTCTGAAAAACTCGTGCCAAACCTTTCTCACGTGCCCGAAGTCGGTCTGTTGGAGGAGCTTCTCTGTTACTAGCACTACATAGGGGTCGGACACCCTCCTCCAAGGGAAGTCGCGAAGATTTGCCCGCGACCACCGGGAAATCTCTACCTTGAAAAACTCAATTTTCTCCCTACCTGGAGGCATGGACGACCCGCGCCTACCGCGGAACTTCCACGTCCTGTGATAGATTGTGCTGCCATAAGTTCTTAAAGTGCCTTGCAAGGGAGTCGGCTAGCTCGCTATCCTCTATAACGATAAAGCCGTTTACTTCGGCGAAAATATCATTCTTCTTTATCCTGGTTGTTTTAGCAGCCACCCCTTTCCTATGCTGAACAGGGCTCACTTCGACCAGGTTTGCATCGTGCTTGTAAAGTTTTAGTGCCGAATTGACAGTATTTTTTACATTTTTTATGTCTTCTTTCACCTTGAGCTCCATCTGCCTGTCTCCCCATGCAAATTGTGTAGCAGTGAAGTTGCCGGTGGACACTATGACAATATCGTCTGCGATTACAAACTTGTCGTGGACTAGCTTGTTTACCCTCTGCGCCACTCCTGCGTAACTTAGGTGGCATTCGACGAAAGCCGCTCTTCTTTTATCTGCCAGACCTTTTGAGGAAACTTGCTTAAGGAGCTTCACCTCTATACTTGAGTTTTCGCGCTTTTTTGCCGTTAGAGCCTCTATTAGCGTTGCACCTTCGTAGCCGTTAAAGGGGGATAAGTCGTGCGCGTGCTGGGCGCACACGTAAATCCTTCTTTCCGCCTTCTTTATGGCTTCAACGATCTTTTTTCTCGCGTAGCGGGTTGAGCCTTCACCGCAAATTGTGATAAAAGGTCCCGTGAAAAACGCTAGGTTGGCAGTGTTGCCACACCAGTCCTGCAGCCCCTGTTTCCCTATGAAAGTAAAGGCGAAAACCGTCTGCAGCTCATCTGTCAAGTCCTTTGTAAACGCGTTGTACTCTTTCCAAGGGACAGCCAAACTTTCTAAAATTTGAAAGAATCTCTTAAACACTTCACTGTAAGCACTGCTACCCGAATGATCTTCTAACACAACCGCCAGCTCAGAATGGTAGGGGTCGCCTGGAGACATGTTGCATGAAGTTAAAATTAGCTTGCAGCTACCATCTTTGTATAAAACGTACCCTGCTTTAATGTGGAAACTGTAGCTTGCCTCAGCTTCAGCGTACTCTGCACCATGCCAAATGTACATATGCGGGTAGATGAGGAGGTCAGGATTACGGCTTGCCTCAGCAGGCTCGTAGCGTTTAGCCAGATCTTCGTATATTTCTTTGGCGCTTCCTATCTTCCTCTCATCATACGCTGATAGTGGCGTGCTAGTCACGATGACCGATGCGGTTTTGGCTAAATCGCGGAGAACTTGGTAAAGGCGCGTGTTGTTAAACAAGTATAACGCTAAGTGAACTTCTTCAATATCTTGAATCTTATCTTTCAATTCTTTTTCAATTTTTAAATATACTTCTTGATTGCTTCCATATATAGTACCTTCAGAGCCGGCTTTGGGGGGGATACTTTGATACAACCTAACGGCGAGATCTCCCGGCATACCTGGCGCCGCGCGCTATGGGGCGCTAGAAGTCTCGGTAAGCTTCCATAAGCGGAAGCCTTCGCGCGTTACTAGCCCCTTCCGCTTAAGATAATAGAGGGCGTTCCTTACGTTCTTTTTCCACTTAGGCTCAACCCTACTTACATTTCCGCGCGCATGTGTGTATACGTTGCTGTCAACGCATTTTGAGGGGGCAACTTTCTTGACCATCTCGTAAATTTCTTGAATCGATACCGCCTTAGATTCTGCGCCTAAAAGCTTCATAGCCTTCATGACTGTGCCAAGCCAGTTCCCCCCTTCCTCTATATCGCTTCCAGGCATCATGCTAACTTTGCGCCCAGATACTAAATAAGCTTTCGCCTTGTGCGCTACGCGCGCTTGTTCTCACGTTTACATCTGCACCGTGCTCCAATAGCTTCTTGACAGCGTTGATTTTACCGCTGGGAACCGCATCGTGCAGCGGGGTTGCGCCAACGAAATCCCGCGCGCTAGTCATGGAAAAGAATTCCCGCAGCCTTTAGCTCAACACGTTAGCTCTATGCTATGCGTTTGCTTAAACGAGCCTTCCGCTCGAAAATGACGACTTTATTGATATGATACCAGCTACAAGCGATTTCGCTAAATACTTAGCAAGTTCTATAGTCATAGAAATCACCATCTCAGTAGTGATTTTTGGTGCAGGACCTGGGTGAGGACCTCCGTAATTGAGGAACCCCCTTAGCTTGCTTATCAAACTTTCAAGATTTTCTCGGAAACTTTCGCTCTCCTCTCTTACCTCTAGCACAGGCAAGAGCTCTCTTCGCAACACCTCAAGGGAATTCCTCAAGGAAACTCTAGCTCCCTCAATATCGTTTTCCTCCAACCGGAAGTACGCATCAAACAAGTAGCTAAAGGATTTATTAAGAATATCATGTTCAAAACATAATGTAAGTAAATTTGCTTCAATAGGTGGAAAACTTTTAATAGCCTCCTCAGCCTTCCTATCTAAGGGCTTAAGCTCGAATGGTAGAAGTGGCTTTCCCTCGTAGGACGTAATTACTGCCAAGATCTTGTAACCTCGATGAAGATTAAGTTCATATGCTAGATCTTCAGGAAAAATCAAATAGTACTTATATGTGTATATGATTTTTAATGAAAGATCTTTAAAGGGTTTAAATCTTTTTATTAGATTATTTTTATTATCTCTAATTTCTAGAAGATAAAGCCTTACATGACTACCACTTTTCATTCCGGGTATGTATGATTTTAGTTTCCATATAAGAATGCTATAATCTCTTAAGATTTCAGAGAAAATCACTATCGGCATTTAACCACCTTCCTTCTCCATTATTATTCTAATATTAAGTTTTAGAAGCATTTTGTTTACGCGCGCGCCCGATGACGCCGGCGCGCTTCGCGTAGAGCACCACGATGTCGCCGGGCTGCACCCTCGCCCACAGCGCTTTCGCTCTCTCGCTCACGCCCCAAACGCCCTTCTCCAGCGCGACCATCCAGTTCTCCAGCGTCCCGCTTAAAGTCTAGCTTGGCACGCGCGAAGAGCTCTTTCCCTGGATAAAAGGCTAGCGTTTTCTCAGGATCTCCAAGGAGGCACTCCGAGAGCATCGAGGGCATCGGCGCGCACTTTACCTAGTTCGCGCGTTTGTTAGGCGCTATCTGAGGTAGCAGCTGAACGTGCGAGGTCTCGACCGATACAGCGCGCGGTACGAGCACCAGCAAACTGGTTTTTAACTCTGTTCTTTTAACCACCAGAATGGTGAGGGGTACAGTAATAAGATGGTA
>JAJHRM010000247.1 GCA_020832965.1 Thermofilum sp.
TAGAGCTGTTAGTTAAGCCGACGTCGGCTAAGGAAGTCCCGATAAAGATTACTCTTGAGTCGCTCGGCACAAAAGTGACAAAGATGTTTACGCTGAAAGTCAAATCCAAAGTTGAGTTGATTGTAAAGTTGCTTGTAGGTAGGCGTGTCGAGCTTGACCAGCTTGAAGGGGATTTTAGAGAAAAGTTGAGGCCTCTGCTGAGGCCTTTTAGGCTGGGGAGGCTTAAGTGTAGGTGTCTTCTTGGGCAGGGTGGGTTTGCAACTGTTGTGGTCTGTGTGGACGAGTTTGGGGTGAGCTACGCGGTGAAGATGCCTACACAGGTATATACGGAGCTTACGAGTGTCAGGGGAGGGACGCCAACGCAGGTAAATGTAGACTTGAAGCCGTTCTTGAGGGAGGTTGAGGCTTTGAGGA
Source organism: Thermofilum sp. (assembly GCA_020832965.1). Next base: position 415 of record JAJHRM010000247.1, read on the forward strand.
GTGTTTCTGGGCATCCATGCATCGTTGGCTTCCACGGCTTTATTGACAGTCCCCCGGCCATGGTTTTTGAGCTCTGCAAGTACTCTCTTAGGGACGTCTTGAGGCATGGGGGTCTAGGACCGGTAAGGGCCGCAGAGGTCCTCGTGCAGATCGCTGACGCGTTGGCTTTTCTCCACTCGAAGGGCTACGTGCATGGGGACGTGAAACCAGAGAATATCCTCTTTTCGTTCGAGAGTGTGCCTAAGCTCTCTGACTTCAACACTGCGAAGGCCTTGGCAACTATTTCGAAGACGAAGCCTGGCTATACCCCCGGCTATGCGGCGCCGGAGCAGTTGTGGAAGGAGGAGAAGGTCACCGAGAAGGCTGATTCTTGGGCGCTTGGGCTTGTGCTCTATGAGGCCGTTACGGCTAAGCCGCTTCTGCCCCTAGACGTCCTGGGATACAGGGAGGCAGTGGCGAGGCTTGAGAGAGAAAAACTTTCCTATGAATCTACCGGCATAAGGGAGATTGATGAACTCGTAGAGTCCTGCCTGAAAGTAGGCCCAGCGGATAGGCCTAGCGCCCAGCAGGTAAGAGACGCGCTGGCAAAGTTTTTGGTTGCTCGGATATAGTTGTGTTGCTACATGATGTGTGTTGTTCCCATTAGTGGGAGTGTTCTGGGTCGTGTGCCGGGGTTCTTTTGTGTATATTTGCTTAGCGATAGGTATTGCTGAGTGTGTTACTGGGTTTTGTTGGCTTGTTTCTCTTTTCTGTGTGCTCTTTCCAGGTTGAGTAAGAGTTTTCTTGTTTCTTCCCTTAGTTCTTCTACGTCTATATTCTCTAGCATTGCTATTTTTTGGGAGTCTACGGCTCCTTTTTTTAGGTTTTCTAGTGTGTTCCAGACTAGGTAGTGGGGCTTGATTTTTCCTGTGTCTATGAAGTCTCTTTTGAAGGCTTCTTTGATGCTTGTTCGCGCGCGCTAATTGAACTAGTGAGGAAACAGTACGATGAAAAGCTTCAAGAGATGGCAAAAATAATTTTGCCCCTTGCTCTATTTCTTAAAAAGGCTCTAAATAATCTAGGACAAACAATCATATATCTGCAGACGGAGCTAAACGCAATAGAGGTAGACGAAAAAATACGCAACATTGATCGCTCAGAGGAAAAACAAAACCCATTTAGCGCGCGTTTTAGCCAGATCTCCTCCCTTCCTAGCCCTAGATGCCGGATCCTCTGGACCAAAATAGGGCTCCACTTCAATTATCATGCCCGCAACTCTCCTTCTCTTGTTCAGAATAACCTTGCCAGCAGATCCATTGCAACCAGATCATGCCTCCTCCTGAAGAATTCCTGCCCAAGTATCTTTTTCATAGAATCCCTCTTTTTGAGATCTCAGCCTCCTGGCATAGCGCGCGCCCATCCTAAAAACTCTTTTTGAAGAAAAGTTCCCTAGCCTCCCAAATATCCCCTGCTGCCATTCTCTTCAAGGTGAATGGAATTTTAATAATCTTTTTCGAGTCATTATTGTCAGTGCACTGACAAAGCTTTTTATATATCTTGTCAGTTAACTGACAAGATGGAGGAGCTAATATATTCCCAGAATCCCTGGTGGGAGTGGGGGAACTGGGAAACAAGAGACAGAGATCTGAGGAAATACAATGAGAGCAGGGTGAAGTGGAGGCCCTCCTGGATAGATAAAATCTCTCTTAAGCCCTTCTCCATGAACATAGTGATGGGACCTAGACAGGTGGGGAAGACAACAGGAGTGAAGCTTTTTATATCGGAGCTCCTGAAGGGGAGAAGCTCAGAATCGATCTTCTACTTCAGCTGCGATCTTGCCTCCGATGCAAAGGAGCTGAGGAATGTCCTGAACTTCTACAGGAGGTTTAAGGAGAGAAATGGAGTGAAGAGCTCTGTTATCTTTCTGGATGAGGTCGCAGGGTTGGAGGGCTGGTGGAGGATAGTGAAGGGATATGTTGATCTGGGTCTTCTGGAAAGAGATGTCTTGGTTCTTCTAGGCTCCGCTTCATTCAGGTTCAAAGGGTTCTCTGAGGCCTTTCCCGGGAGAAGAGGGATGGGAAGAACTGTGGAGGTCCTTCCTCTCAGCTTTCCGGAATATGCGAAGGTGAGGGGGGTTGAATTGAGGATCAGCGAGTACAGCAGAATCCTCTCAGCTTTTGATGAATATCTTGAGACTGGAGGATTTCCCAGGAGCATAAATGGGGATGAAAGGTTTTCAGAGGATCTAATTGCTAGCATTGAGATGGACTCTGTTAAGGCAGGAAGAAATCCCAGGCTTCTAAGGCTTATAGCTAAATCGATAATAGAGAAGGCTCCCAGTGCCATCAGCTTCAACTCAATTGCAGGAGATCTTGGAATATCGCACAACACTGTCCATGATTATGTAAGGCTGATGGAGGACATGTTCCTCCTAGGAGTAGCTTACTTAAAGGAAGATGGGAAAATCCTCTACAGGAGGGAGAAGAAGATCTTTATCAGGGATCCATTCCTCGCAATATCTCTCTCAAAGCTCCTTGGAGCAGATCTCTCAAGAGCAGCTCTTCTTGAATGGGTTGTTCAGGAGCATGTCCTCAGAGAGTTCGGAGAGGTTTACTTCTGGAGGAATGGACTTGAGGTGGATGTTATCTCTGGAAAGCTGAAAGTTGAGGTTAAGACTGGAAAGCCTCACAGAAGATATCCCAGAGATGTTATAGTCCTTTCTGAAGAGGATATACCGGCTTTCCTCCTGAACCTGAGGAGATAGAAGATATTATTACCAAATAGAAAGGATTTGTCAGCAAGTTGTTTCCAGCGTGGAAGGCCTTTTAGGTAGCATAAATCCATCCTTCAGCTCGCGCGCGCGGCGCGCGCGCTTACTTCAGGAACCTCTTGAATCTTAGAGGCGACAACAGATAGCGCGCGCTAATTTACATTTAAAGTGTCTAGTGTTTAGTGAAAAATTTCCGTTGTATTTATGGTATTCATCCATGATTTTCTTCGGTATTGGGTTTACTATTTCCATGTCTTTTGCCTTTTTGGCTAGCTCCATGTCGACTGTGTATACTTTTCCTATTCCCAGTTCCCGAGCGAGTTCAAGAAGGTAAGCGTCCCATGAAGATACGCCAAGGTCAGTTGCGCTTAAAATTGATCTTTCTGCAATCGTCTTTTGGTACGTTTTCGTAGAATGCTGGAGATTCTAAGGAAAGGGTTTTGAGTAAAGCTTTTGCTACTTTTTCTTTTTTAAGTCTCAGGTAGCGTGTCATAACTATGTATGCACCCAAGTAGGTACTTACTGGGATTAGGATACGTCTTTTAAGAGTAATCGCATCTAATAGTAGCTGTGCTGCGTGCTCCTGCGCTGGGTTTCTGAAATGTGCAATAGCTACGATGCCCGCGTCAATTAGTGCCTCGTATCCCCAGTTTGCGGAGTGCGTACTCTTCATCAATATATTTGTCGCCCTCTTCAGTTTCCTCAGCGTCGAGCTCTAGGCTGGGCGCTATTTCCTCTAGTTCGTCTAAAACTGTACTTATACTCTCCGGGGAGAATTTTTCAAGAATAATTTTGTCTCCGACAACACGGCATAAAAGTTCTTCTGCACCCTTTATGCCCACTGCCCTTCTCACATCCTGTGGTAAAACTAGGCGCCCCCACCTATCAACTTTGACAATTTTTGCCATTTTTATTTCCAATCTTACCATGTTCTTTGCCAATATAAAAACGCGTCGCGCGCAGCTAGCGTACAGCTCCACCTCCCCCTTTCTCCGCCGCCTTCAGAA
>JAJHRM010000248.1 GCA_020832965.1 Thermofilum sp.
AATAGGCTGGTTCAGAGACTCCGACTTTGTTCTCCTTGGACCCGGCAGGCACAAGATAGAGCTGATACCGTTGGAGTCTCCATTGGAAGGTCCCCACGTTATAAAGGTTCCAATAACTCACTCTAAGTACTATTTAATCGAAGTAAGGGAAAAAGTTGGATTCGACTCCTACCTCCCAGATGAAGGATTCCTCGTGTACATCTGCAACGATACAGCAACTAGCGTTTTCAACGGCTTAATCTCTGTAGTAGATTCGAACCCAAGCACTAAAGCCCTAGACCCCTTTAAACCAGGCCAGAAACTAATTAGCAGCGATGGGAACATTGTAATAGAATTTTCAAAATCAGATAGAAAGTACATTGTTACAATAGATTATCGAGCTTCAAACATCATCATAAAACCGCTAACACCTAGCGAGGTGGATGATAAGATCCTACTTCAGGCCGATGTAATAAATAGCGGAGATCTACCAGCGAATAGAGTAGAAGTTACTCTCTTCGTAAATGGGGTAGTACGCTATAAGAAACACTTTAACCAAATACCCGTAGCCGGAAGCGTCAGAGTTTCAGCACTGCTCCCTAAAGAACCGGGAAACCACACAGTACTTTGGGAAGCTCGAATTGTAGATGACGTGTTAGAATATAGCGAGGAAGATAATAGAGCTTTGATGCATTTTCAAATAACGGGAAAAAGAGAGCTAAAGCTACAAATGTGGGGGTCCGCTCCTTTACCTCGCGAGCACGTGCGACCATATCTAGAAACGGTAGATCTAAATGGTGACTCAATTGAAGAAGTAATTTATATGCAGCACCTAGCCTACTATATACCTGGAGAAAATGATTGGCGTGTATGTATTCTAAATCCTAATGGTTCTCTTATTGAAGAAAAATATGTTCAAGCAATTTTGCTGAACGATATAGACGGTGATAAAGTTAAAGAAATATTCTACATCACAAATAAAGAAATAGGTCTTCAATCTTACAAGGTCGGTGGATTAAATTGGAAAACAAGAAATTTCCTTCCCTTGTTACCACTTTCGATAGATTATCCAGATAAACAAATTAAATTTGGAGATGCGAATAATGACGGAATCATGGATATTTTTATCTTATATCCCTCTGCGAGAAAATCAATAGAGACAAGAACTGGTACGTTACTGCATATCTATACGCCCCTTAACATATATATTATAGATGGAAAGAATGGCATATTGCTAAGGAATTTTACTGTTACGAATAAAGACGAAGAAACTTTCGAATTTAGTTATTATTTGTCGCGCGGCTACTTTTATGGGTTAATAGCTGTTGAGGATATAAATGGCGATTCTAAACCAGAAATAATAGTGGGGCTTCTCTACAATGATATAACTGTGAAGTGGTATAATGAGAAAGCTTATGTTATATATGTTTACTCTGTTGATGGTCAATTATTGTGGAGAAAGGAGATTCCTAGCATGCGTATGCTAAAAATTGGAAATTTCATTAGTAGTGATGATTATAAGGAGTTTCTTCTCCTATGCGATAACGACGTACGTCTGCTCAACTGGAGGGGTAACACTATATGGAGCGTGAATGTACATGGTAGATCTTTGCCGGGCAATAGCGTTACAACATCGCTTGGTGATATAGTTATTCCCTTAAGTTCAGAAATCATCATTATCAACTCAATAACGGGAAGTATAAAGGCTCGTTTTCGTGTGGAGAAAGAATGGATTCTGGCTTCAGCGGTGATACCATCAATGCATAGGATTATGTTCAGCACAGGTGAAGCCTTTTATCTCCTTGATGAGGAGGGAAGACTCATAGCTAGAAAGCCTTTTGGGACATACTCGTGGTTCACTTTCGATGCGAGAGGAAATCTGCTTATTCGAGTTTATAAAAGCAAAAGTGTATATATAGGGAATCTGAAAAACGGCTCTATCCATGAATTTCTCACTACGTTAACCGAACCAATCGATATGAAGCTTGCAAACTTAGACTCCGATCCAGACCCCGAATGCATATTTATAGGTTCATTCATAGAAGCTTACAAATTAAATGGTTCTCTGCTATGGACTTTCGGCCTAGAATCAGCGGTTGAGTATAGTATACCTTTAGACTTAGATAATGACGGAATTCACGATGCTATATTCGTGAAATGCGATTTTATGGAAAGCTTCCTATACTTCAGAAATGGGAGACTTGTTTACCAGCTTGAAAATTGTGAGGCTGTTGACCTGAACGGTGATGGTTACAAAGAGGTTGTGTGCGTGAGCGATAGAGGTTTGGAAATCTACGACGCGCATGGAAACCTCGTATGGAGCGTGGTAGGCGCGGACTTCAGAAGGGTCAGTATAGGGGGAACCCAATACGGTAAGAAGATGATAGCCGTTTCGGTTGGAATTTTCGCAGGACACATGGACATGCCGCCTCAAGTTAGGATCTACTCTGACACGGGGAAATTGATTAAAGTTATAGGGTTTTACTGGGATCCACCGTACGTTCAAATACTCGAATCAAAAATTACTGGTAAAAGCTACATCTTAGTCATCGGTCCTTGGGGGCGAGGTGAATACCACCTGGAGTTTTACACAAGCGACGGGAATCTCATTTTCGATCGCATAGTTTCAAGGGACGTCTGGGAGAAATGCTACGATTACGGTTATAGAGCAAAGCTCCAAGATGTGAATAACGATGAGAAGGAGGAGATCATCCTCGAACCGTACGTGTTTTCGCTCGACGGAGAACTCCTAACTAACGAATACAAGTCAGCGGCTGAGCCGGAGAACGTGATTCTCTCCTCAGATATCGACTCGGACGGGGTTGTTGAGGTTGTTAAGCTTCCTCCCTGGCCTTGGAGGAGTGTCAACATACTTAGCGGTGGGAGAACGTATACGATACCGCTCGATGAGTTTGGTAAGATTTCTGGTAAAATAGTGGCTGTCAAATCTGGCGACAAAGAGCTGACATTATTCATACCCACGTTAACATTAAGCGGGTACCGCTTAATCCCCGCCAGATACTACCCCGTCAAAATAATCTCACCGTTCGGTAATGCGCAAATCAGCGGGGCTCCTCAACCGAGTGATGGCGGTTGGTATAGGGAGGGGCAGGAGATAACAATAAAGGTCGAGCGAGAGATTGTTTACAGTAATAATACAAAGCGGGTTTTTGTTTCGTGGAGCGGGGACATCTCTTCAACATCTCCAACAATTATTGTCAAAGTGGACTCGCCGAAAAGGATCATTGCAAACTGGAAGACCCAATACTACCTCTTTGTCGCCTCCAATTATGGTTCTATCGGTCATCCTCAGGGTGGAGGCTGGTACGACGAGGGTAGCCATGCGGTGGTGAAGCTGAGGGAAACGGAAGTCTACGCGGCTCCGCTCATTCGCTGTGTTTTCGACCATTGGGAGGGCTTAGAGCCTGGAGATCGAGTTGTAGAGCCGGGTGTCGTGGAAGTGAGCATTGACAAGCCGAGGGCGCTGGTAGCTATTTGGAGGACAGATTACAGCCAGCTCATCGTGCTGCTAGCTGCATGCACGATGGCGGCAGGCTTTTCCCTCGCCTACCTGCGGAGGAAGCGCAAGGCCTAGGGAAGCTCAAGTCCAGGGTAAGCGTTATTCTGCTCTTTGTAGAATTCCTGCTTTTAGAGTCCCTAGCGCTGGGTGTGAGCGTGCTAATAGAACAAACGAACCTTTTCCTGATACCCATCCCAGCGGGCAGCGATAATCGATCTGCGCGCGTTCATCGCAGCCTACGACCCCTCCCCGCTCTCAGCCTACTACGAGCCGGGAGCTTACGCGCGCGAAGCGCGGGAAGCCTTCGAGAAGAGCTCCATAGGGCTTTCTCGGCGGAGGAGACTGCAGGGGCTCCTCTTGCTAAAAGGCGTGGAGCGGATGAACGTGCTCATCGTTCTGCTCAGCGACATTTACCAGAGCGTTGTCGAGCGGAACCCAGAGCTTAAGGGCGAGCTCGAGCGCTACACGCTTCACGTTGATCTACGCGCCCCTCAGTTCCTCGAGGAGGTCGTCAAAGCGCACTCGGGCCGCTCTCGCAGCTCTATGCGCGCGACAGCGCGCGAGGTGTTTGAGCGTGCTCGGTTAGCTGCTCATTAGGGTTTGACGACCTGGACAATCCTGCTGTCGCTGACGCACAGCTTCACGTGGTCCCCGCT
>JAJHRM010000020.1 GCA_020832965.1 Thermofilum sp.
AGGATCTGGACGCGGTCGTTATTACGCATGCACACCTAGATCACATCGGTGCCCTACCTGTGCTCTTCAAGCATGGCTACAGGGGGCCGGTCTACATGACTGAGCCGACGCTGCACTTGGCGAAGCTTCTTCTAGAGGACTACGTTAAGGTATCCGAGCGCGAAGGTAAGGACCCGTTGTATTCGATGAGAGACATCAATTCGATGATCCTTCACACTTATACGTTGACTTATGGCGAAGTAACTGACATCGCCCCTGAAATAAGGTTAACTTTCTACAGGGCTGGGCACATCCTGGGATCCGCTATGATACACTTGCATATAGGGGAGGGGCTAATAAACATCGTATACACGGGGGATGTCAAGTATGCTAGGACAATGCTGCTGGACCCTGCGTACAACAAGTTTCCAAGAGCAGAGGTGCTTATTATTGAAAGTACGTACGGCTCGAGAACTGACGTCCTGCCAAGCGAGGATGACGCGAAACTGGAACTCGGGAAAATAGTGCTGGAGACCGCTCAGCGCAACGGGGTTGTTCTCATCCCAGTTTTAGCTGTTGGCAGGGCACAGGAGGTTCTACTGGCGCTCCTAGATCTGATGAAGAGGCGAGCCGTACCTCAACTACCGATATTCATTGAGGGGATGATAGATGAGGTCTCGGCAGTGCATATGACCTTCCCGGAGTACTTATCTGCCGCGGTACGTGAGATGATCCTTCGGGACGAGAACCCGTTCACGTCAGAGAACATCCACATCATTCGCGGAGAAGCCAGGGAGGATGTCGTAGATAAGAGACCAGCTATTATCTTGGCAACTTCCGGCATGCTTACAGGCGGCCCCGTCTTGGACTATTTGAGGATGCTGGCTGACGATGAGAACAGCAGCTTGGTTTTCGTTAGCTACCAAGTCGAGGGCACACTTGGTAGAAGAATTCTTCAGGGTCTGAGGAAGATAACGTTTTCTGATCCCTCAGGTAAAGTCATCACTAAAGACTTAAAGATGCAGGTTTACAGGGTTGAGGGGTTTTCGGGCCACAGCGACAGAAGGCAGCTTGAAGCATTTATACGGAGGATGGAGCCGACACCGAGGAAAGTAATCCTTAACCATGGTGAAAGCAGTAAAATTGAGGAGTTCATGAAGTACTTGGGGAGCGAGTGGTTCAGGAAAAGAGCAAACCTCAGCTTTGAAGTTGCCGCTCCTAAGAATGGTGAAAGCGTCCGGCTCGTATGATGCATTTTCAAGCCTCTACAGAGGCTTCCCAGATTTCGTCTCCCAAGTAATGCAATGATTTGACGGCTTTCCCCTTTCCACTGGTCCTTATCTCTTGCGAGCTCATTAAGGAGACGCCCACAGCTATCACCCTTCCTTTTTCAAGCTCTCTTACCAAGACCTTGGCGTTAGGGCTGAACTCCCCCTCCACTTTTTTAATGCCTGGAACCATGACGTCTGCTCCATTGAGGATCCTGGGGACAGCGCCTGCATCAACGTACACTGATGGATAGCTGGGATAAACGTTATTTTTGTACATGAAGTACAGGGACGGGATAAGCCCTGCCCCCATGGTTCTGACGAGAGCCAGCGTGCCGTCTAAGAAGTACGCCTCGCTGACCTCAGAGTGCTTTACTAGTGCTATCTCTACCCTATCCGCCTCGCGTGCTCTCTGGGCATACTCACCTCCAACTTCCCTCATGACTTCGTCCTCCACCTTCCTCCTGTCTCTCTTACTCAGAAGATACCTCGAAGCTATCCTCAACCCCCTTTGAGACCTGCTCATAAGAGCCTCCCTCCACAAGGTAGTACGTTACTACCCCCTCTTTATCGACTATCGCTACAACTAATTCGCGGTCGCTCTCAAGGGCTCTCCTGAACATCTCCTCAAATTCCGGGAAGCCAACCTTGGTTCCTTCGCAAAGTATTCGTACTAGTAGCCTTCTCGGCTTATTCTTCTTCTTCCAGTCGATAACGAATTCGTGCGGGTGCACGCCATGCCTCACTATCAAGGCTCTATTTCTCAAGTCAGCATACACATTTAGCCTGAGCCAAAAGTCGGGATCCTGCCCCGCTGCTAACCTGACTAGATCGCTAAAGCGGATTTCTTCGCCCTTATCATTTCTCACCTTTAAAATGCCCCTGTGGACTAGGTATGTTGCCTCGACTAGTGATAATTCAAGCTTGGAGTTAACTTTGATGCCGTAACCTCTTTCTGCTAGCTTTGATGCAAACTCGCTGTCCGTAATTACAACGGTATTTCCGGCTAGCAGCCCCTCACCACTGATTTTCTGGAGTTCCTGCTGAATCTTTCCCTCCTCCACGAGAATTGTTAAGCGTGGTTGCGATATAAAAGTGCAGCGCGCTCCCAGAATCGCTACGGGAGATCTTAAGGCCCGTCATCACGCTCTCCCAGCTCCTCCTCGCTTACGCAGCGGTCTCAGCCCTAATAGCTATCGTCTCCACCTCTCTTCTCCTCCGCTTTGCTGGGAGAGTGGATGCGGCGTCATTCTCCCCAGGAGGGGGCGAGCAGCGTGGCTCATTGTACTAGCTGCTGCTAGCAGCGGCTTCAGCCCCTACTTATCAAGTGGCTTTAAGCCGCAATCTAACGCGCGGCGGAAGCACTGAGCATAGAGGCGAGGCTACCGGAGCGCGTAAGGGTACTCAGCTTCCTAGCAACCCATGAAAAAGATGCTCATAAACCCTACAACCCTGCGAAAAGGCGGGGGTGCAGGTGGCGCGGGCACTACGATATAAAACTTCTCACACTGCAGCAGAGACAGCTTCCATGGCGCTCACAACGCGCTATGCAGCAAAGACATAAAAGTCCTGCCACGCAGATGATGCTGGTGAAGTTTAAGCATGGACAAGCATGCCCCCGCCGGGGTGCATGAGCATAAATCCAGGGCCACCAAGAATCTCAGGTATGCTTTTGTAACCGTTAGCACTTCTCGTCACGAGGCTAAAACCAGGGGGGCATTCATTCCAGACTTGTCGATTGAGATAGCCAGGAAATTAATCCAGGAGAACGGCGACACCCTTGTAGACTACATCCTAGTCCCAGACAATCCTAGGCTACTTCTTGAGGCATTCTCTGAACTTATCAGCAGGAGCGACGTAGACGTCATAGTGTTTAGCGGCGGCACCGGTCCCTCCTCCAGCGACATAACAATTGAAACAATTAAGCCCCTACTCCAAAAAATCCTTGTTGGTTTCGGTGACGTATTCCGCTATCTCAGTTACCAGGAGATTGGTTCCCCAGCGTTTCTGTCGAGCACTGTTGCCGGAATAGTTTCGGGGAAACTTGTATACCTTCTCCCCGGGTCCCCAAACGCAGTTAAGCTAGCATTAGAGAAACTCATCTTGCCGGAAAGCGGGCACGTACTCTCGCTGGCTCGGGGGGATAAGCATGTCTAAGCCGGGACACGTGAGGATGGTTGACATTACAGAAAAAGAGGAAGTTTACAGGGAGGCGACTGCCGAGGGGGTAATCAGGCTGCGTAGAGAGACCCTAGAGAAGATTAAGCGGGGCGAAGTTCCTAAAGGCGATGTAGTCTCCGTTGCAAAGACTGCAGCAATACTCGCCGTCAAGAAAACATGGGAGATGATTCCCCTCTGCCACCCCATACCAATCACCTTCGTAGATGTGAATGTGGAGCTTCAGGAGGATGCTGTTAAAGTGACCGTGAATGTGAGGACAACTGCAAGGACAGGCGTCGAGATGGAGGCATTAACGGGCGCCAGTGTTGCACTCCTTACCGTGTGGGACATGGTTAAGGCGCTGGAGAAGGATGAGCATGGACAGTACCCGTACACGGAAATTTCCTCAATCAGGGTTGTCGAGAAGGTGAAAAAGGAGAGGTAAAAATCATCATTGCTTGCTTTTCTGCCTTGGCACCCTCATCCCGTCGCCTACTATCCAGAACTCTCCGTCCTCTCTCTTCTCCAGCTTCCATACGTATGCTTCATGCTTCACACGTTCAAGGGTGGATTCAAGTACCCTTATCGCCTCCTTTCTCGCTTTAGAGGCAACAGCTATGAATAGCACTGGTTCTCCTGGCAGAGCTTCGCCTCTCTTGTGGTAGATCATTACCCCTTGGAGACTATTTTTCTCAAGTTCTTCCCTGGCGATTTTTTCGAGGCTTTGGGTAGAGTGTGGTTCGGCCGTTTCGTAGCTTAGGCTAAAAACTCTGAACACCCCTACTTTGCCCTTTACCCGCCCAATAAAGATCGCAACTGCACCAGCATCCTCCCCAAGACTATTCAGGAACTTTCCGAGAAGCTCGTCGGGGTTCACTTCCTCGACGAATCCCGCGGAAAGCCTGTTCTCTTCACCCATTTTTCAACCACCGGAAACTGGGGGCGCTATCACTACGCTGCACTCAGCTGGCAAATACTCGTTCTGGTCTAAACGTTTCCCATTAATTAAAACTATGAGGTCATCGCCTAAGATGCTGGAGAAGTTGTACTTCCTGTCCAGGGTCTCTAAGAGCTCGCCAAGTGTCACCTGATCACTCTCAAAGATTATTTCCTCGTAGTCTTTGCCGACCTTGTCGCGGACAATTGAAATGTACCTTACTCTCACCCTGAGCGTCATGGCTTGTCACGCCTTGAGAAACTCGACCATGAATTTGCGGAAGCATTCAATGTCCTCGAGATACACGAACTCCCCCTCTGAGTGTATGTTTGTCCCCTCCCGTATTGTTCCAAACGCGATAACGTCCATACCGTACTCGTCGAAAAACGTGCCATCGTTGCCTCCTAGCTCTGCTGCCACCCTGGCTTCCCTACCCTTAACCTTGCTCACTGCCGACAAAACCTTCTGCATGAAGAACTGGTTTTTGGTGTACCATCCTCTTTGCTTATTCAGCAACTCTACCTCTAGTGCCACTCCGCGCTTCATCGCTACTGCGGAAATAGCTCCGAGAAGTTCCCGGATAGCCTCTTCAATATCCTCCTCTGGGAGAAGCCTCATGTCGAAGCCTGCCCAGGCTTCCCCGGGAATCCTGTTGTGCTTCTCAGGCTCTGTTGGCGGCATCTTCAGGATGTTTATTGTAAATCTTCCCCAGACGTACGGTACTGGGCTTCCCGGAGGCGAGGGGAGCTTTGAAACCTTAGAACCGCGTACAGCTTTAAACTCCATCAGATCGCTCAGAACTCTAACAAGATCCTCCGCCGCGTTCCTCGCCACGTGCGGGTAACCGGCGTGCCCAGACCTACCCCTAACTTTGATCCAGCCCTCGACGACGCCGGAGGCCCCTATAGATACGTACTCTGAGCCCGAGTCAACTATAATCACGTGGTCCCACCTAGCCCCACCCTCTAAAAGCCTCCTGACACCCGTTCCCCCAACCTCCTCATCACCCGTAACAATGACTACTGGGTTGTAGGCCAGCTCCACGCCTGATTCCTTGACGTCCACGAGACCAGCGATCGTCGCTACAATTCCAGACTTATCATCTGCTGCTCCTCTTCCATATAGCTTTCCATCCCTAACTCTAGGAGTGTATGGGTCGATTTCTTCTCCATTTATCCTCCAGGGCCCCCTCGCCGGCACAACGTCATAGTGGGTGACGAAGGCTACTGAGGGCTTCCCTCTAGGAGCGCTCGGCAGAGTAACTACTAAGGTTGGGATTTCACCCCCCTCAAGCTCAAGTTTTTCAACCTTTAACCCGCTGGACTCCGCTATCGTGGCGGTGGCTTCTGCGGCTTCACGGTAATTCTTCCTGACCACCCTATTCTCGTGATAGTAAACCTCTGAGGGTATCTTGACAAGCTCGCTTAACGCTTGAACGACGTCAAGGGGCATGGCGCATCACTCTTTTAGCTCCCTCCTGAGATTTAAATCATTTCATCGATTAACTCTCTTATGCCTCTAGCTAGAGCGGGGGCCACTGAGATCTTAGATACGGGCGAGGGCACGGTATCCGTTGCCACAACCTCCTCTACACCTGCGTAGTAGAGCCTGTCCAGCGCTCCCTGAACCATTACTGCGTGTGTGCAGGCAGCTTTAACGCTCCTCGCACCACTACTTAGCACGCTTTTTGCCGCATGCGATATAGTGCCGCCGGTGCTTATAATGTCGTCCACGATGATCACTTCCTTGCCTGACACATCGATGCTCTTGGGGGTGATTTTCACCTCGCCGGTCACCTTATCCCTCTCCTTGACTAGGTAGTCGAACTCGGCATTCATGCACTCAGCAACTTTTCTGGCACGCTCAACCGCGCCAAGGTCGGGCGCCAGTATGAGTGGATTAGCAACTTTACCCCTAAAGTATGATGCAAATTCCTCAAATGGCAGCACGTTCCTGGAGGGGACAGATAAGAATTCGTTAAGTACTCGTGGCTGGTGGCAATCCACCGTGACTAGCCCGGAGACCCCCGCTGTCTCTAGAGACCTCAAAACAACCTTTACGCTTATCGGTTCTCCCTCAAGGAAGCGTTTATCTTGCCTCGCGTACGCCAGGTAGGGTATGACTGCGATTACGCTTCCTTCAGCGTAGGCTGATAAAGCCTCGGCTGCTAGCAGTAGCTCTAAGAACCTCTTTTCCTGGCTAGGGAGCATTGTGGCTACGAGTACTGCTAAGCCTTTCGGCTTCGAGGGGACCCTCACGTAGATTTCTCCGTCTGGAAAAGTCTTCTTCTCCAGGAAGACTAATTCGTCGCCGATTTTTCTCGCTATCTGCGCGGCGAGCCCATTCGAGTGTTCAAGAGAGTAAACAGTCATACAGAGAGAAAATGGCATAAAGATAAAAATGTTAGTATTTAGCGCGCCCCGGCTTTTCGGGCGCCCCCTCCCGAGCCTGGACATGGCTTCCCAGACCACCGCCTCCACCGCCCCGCACGGGTTGCACCCCCAGCCTCGCGCGCGGCTTGGCGCGTCAGCCCATCGCAGCCCTCAGCAGGTGCCACACCAGCTCGCCCATCAGGTCGTAGAACTGTGGGGGGTGCATCCCGCGCGCGGGACCGAGGAGGGGGGTGAGGCTCCGCAAGGAGTAAACCCCATGACCCCGGAGTGCCCCCACAGCAAACGCTTGGGGCGCGATGAGACCGCCACCAACAAGGCGGAGATGAGGGTGCGCGCGCAACTCGTAGGCACGCAGTTGGCGCGCTACCCCGCGGCAAAAGGCGGGGCGGCGACTGGCGAGCGCTAAATGTAGCCTTGCAGAAAAGCGTAATAGATTTGTCCTGCGGAGATTCCATTATCACCCGGGGGTAGCTTCCTTGGCAGTATGATGCCTTCTGCGCCAAATACACTCCTCATGCCCTTAATTATTGGCGTGTTTACCGCTGCTCCTCCAGATACAAGCAGACTCCTGGCGCCTTCTTCCCTAGCTATCTCCGCTAATCTCCTCCCCAGGAGGAATTGCGCTGAGTATGCTACATCCCTGGGGCTGCTGTCTATTTCGCCTAAAAGAAGCTTAATGAGAAAATCGCTTGTTAGGACCACGCCCCCCTCAGCTTCTAACAAGCTATCCGAGATAAGGTTTCCACCGTAACTGTATTCCTCCAGCGTGATGGCTGGCTCGCCCTCGTAGCTTCTCTCCCAGGATACTCCCAGCGCAGCTGAGACTGCATCCAGAAAACGGCCAGCACTGCTAGACTTTACGCAGCTGTTTGCCTGTCTTGCTGCAAGTATCGCTTCGTGAAGACCGCCTGGAAGATACCTTTGTAAGCCATTCTCTTGAAAGATCTTCACGGCTTCTTCGGGTCCCAGTTCTCTTGCGAGTACTCCGAGAAGTATTCTCGCGGGGTAGTAAGCCGCTCTATCGCCCCCCGGTAGGGGCAGGTACTCTAGGTGGCCTAGCCTGTCATATGTGCCCTGCCCGACCCGCAGAACTTCCCCACCCCACACCTGGCCATCGTCGCCGTAGCCTACGCCATCTATGGCTATACCATAACCCTCAGCCATTTGTCTCTCAAGCATCAATGCCGAAATGTGGGCAACGTGGTGTTGCACCTCTAAGACTTGCGTAGAGCACTTAGCAGCGACCTCCTCCGCAACGAGCCTGGAGGGGTAGGAGGGGTGCTTATCCGTAATCACTAGGGATTCGCACTCTCTCAAGCCGTAGGTTCTAATGAGGAAGGAGAGAGCTTCCTTCAAGAATTCGAGCGTCTCGAGGTTCTCGAGATCCCCTATGTGCTGTGTTGGAACTACGTATTTTTCAACGGCTATGCTTCCCGTATTCATTAAATAGGCGCCAGTGGCAATAGCCGTACTTTTAACATTCCTCGGTAGAGTTAACCAGCGCGGAGCATATCCTCGGCTCCTGCGTATCATTACTGGCTGCCCGTCGGTGAACCTGACAACGCTATCGTCAGCTCTGTTGACTATCCTCCTATTGTGCAGGAGGAAGTAGTCTGCTACGTTCCTCAGCTTCTCAAGCGCCTCCCCGTTTTCCTTGATTATCGGTTCACCACTTTCATTACCGCTAGTCATTACCAGGAATTTGTCCCTTGTTTCCACTAGTAGCATGTAGTGAAGAGCCGTGTACGGAAGCATGATGCCGACTGTTCTAAGCTTTGGAGCGACGAGCTCTGATACTGCCCCAGCCTTTCTCGGGAGAATAACTATGGGTCTTGCAGGGCTTGCTAGAAGTTCCCTAGCTTTTGCGTCCAACTCGGCTATCTTTTCCGCCACCTCTAGGCTTAGAGCCATTAATGCAAAGGGCTTTGTAGGGCGCTTTTTGTACTTGCGCAGCCTAGCCAGAACCCCGTCGTCCGTTGCTAGGCACGCTAGGTGGAATCCGCCTATTCCCTTCACTGCCACGATCTTCCCCTCATCAATCAATTTAGCTGCCTCCCGTATTGGATCCTCGACGTCGAGTTGCCCCCCACTGGAGTCTACCAGGAAGACTCTTGGACCACATGCTGGACACGAGATTCCCTGGATGTGGAACCTTCTCAGGTTGCTTGGGTCAGTATACTCCTTCGTGCATTCACTGCACAGTGGAAAGTCCCTCATTGAGGTGTTTTCTCTGTCGTATGGGGTTTTCTCGATCACTGTAAACCTAGGCCCACACCAGGCACAGCTGTGAAAGGGGTATCTATACCACCTTGAAGCGGGGTCTAAAACCTCTCTAAGGCAATCATCGCAAATGCCGAAGTCGGGCGGGATCATCGAGAGCTTGGTAATGCTCGTGCCACTCTTCAATATGCTGAAAGATTTATACCCCTTCGGCTCTTTCTCCTCTACATGTACTTCTTCCAGCTCTGCTGCCCTCGGAGTACTGGTCTTTAGCTCGTGAAGGAAGTTCTCCACACTTGTCCCCTCCCCCTCAACCCAGATCTCAACCTCGCTTCCTCCTAAATTCACAACATACCCTTTGAGGCCGTGCTTCTCTGCAAGCCTGTAAACATGAGGCCTAAAGCCAACGCCTTGAACGATCCCAGATACTCTTATCCTCAGAGCATGCATTCTAGGGGTTCACGTTGCCAAGAAAATAAGCTTTCCGCGAGGCATTCTTCTCTTTGACAGGAATTTAGAGCAATTGTAGTAGCTGGGCGCGCGCTACGCTTGCTACCTTGCATAAGCTACGGCTTAAGGTTTCCCGTGAAAGAAGTAATGCGCTGGTCATCTGGGAAAACTTTTTGTCCGATATGATTACACGAAAAACATATGTATCTCGTTGAGCGCCCTTTTCCTTCATGGAAAAATTTGACTACACCTACGCTTATAGTCTGGCTGTAACCCTATCTAAGCAGCCCAGGTTTACTGGCACTGATGGAGAGAGGCATTCAAGGGAGTTAATTGCCAAGGAGCTTGAAAAATTCGGCTATCATCCATCCATGGAAAAATTCTCTGTGAAGACCTATGACGTCGTGGAGTCAGAGCTCTCGATTGTTGAGCCCTACTACAAGAGGCTTGAGTGCAGCGTGCTTGGTTTCAGCGGCGAAACTCCATTAGAGGGGGTTGAGGGGGATGTAGTCTACATCGAGAACGTGGACAGCGTTCTCGTCCCCGAGGGCGTGGGCTGGATCGGCTTGGTTTCTCAGCGTCCCTCGAAAGAGCTCTGGAAAAAGCTGATTGGAAAAGCTCGAGGATTAATCATTGTTGAGGGTTCTCCCTACAGGGAGCTTAGCAGAGTCGCCGTCCCCTATGAGTGGAGGGAGAGGATCGGCTCGCTTCCAAGCGTCTATGTAAGGTACAATGACGCTTACGAGTTGTTGTCCGCGAAAAAGGTGAGGCTGAAGGTTGTTCAGAGCTACAGGGACGTTGAAGCATGCAACATATTTGCTACACTTGAGGGGTATAAGTACCCCGACGAGGTAATATACCTCACATCACACTACGACAGTGTTCAGGGCGTACCAGGTGCAACCGATAACGCTGGAGGCACTGCCCTAGTCCTGGCTCTTGCAAAGGCTCTCTTGGGTTTTAAGCCCAAGAGAACAATTCGATTTGCATTCTTCGGGGCAGAGGAGCTCGGTTTACGTGGCTCACTCTTCCATGTGAACTCTTTAAGCGACGACGAAAAGAAGAAGATAAAAGCGGTGATAAACCTTGACGTCCATGGAGGAATTTTTGGCACGTCGTCTGCGATAGTGAGCGGTGCTAAGAGCCTTAGGTACTACGTAGAGGGGCTAGCTAAGCGTGTTGGCGTTAATCTCAGCATTTCTGAGGACATAATGAGCAGTGATGGCTCGTCCTTCGTTAAGCACGGCATACCAGCAGTCAACCTGTACAGAGCCGGCGGCTCGGGCGTAGACATTCACACTGTTAGGGACGAGCCTAAGCACCTGCACCCAGTAGCTTTCAAGACCATAGGCTATTTTACCATGCTTCTTCTAGAGGAAATCCTTAACGCTGAAGAGATTCCCTTCGAGAGAGAAATTCCCGAAGATATACGGAGGAGGGTTGAGGAGTACTTTTCAAAAAGGCTGGGCGCCTAGCTTTTTAGACAGAGCTCTGTATCCGCCTTTAAGGCTCCAAGCCTTGTATCCAAGTTTCCTCAACATGTGGGCGGCCTCACGGCTAAGCCCACCCTCATCACATATAAGGATGTATTTCTTGCTGGGGTCGAGCTTCACAGCTGCTAAAGGCAGATCAGCAAAATCGATGTTTATGCTTCCAGGTACATGCCCTTCTAAATACTTCTCTGGGGGTCTAAGGTCGATAACGACGCTGTCAGAACTGATGATGCTTACCTCTATATCCTCCTCCAGTTTTTCTTCTTTGGGGCTGAAGATTCTCAGGTCTATCTCCCTTATACTGGAAAGCACCTTGTCGAAGACTGTCTTGTCAACCTTCTCCTCTTCTCTTATAACTTCCTCGAGTCTGCTCCTCGTACGTGGGTGCACCGAATACACTCCACAGATCTCCTTGACCCTGGCGCTAGCCTCATACGTGCCTATCTCCCTTGCAATGGAAATTATCTCCTCCTTGTCCATCCCTATGAGTGGTCTATATATTGGTATCGAGGCGGCAACCGAAGACGAGTAGAGGTTTTCCAGTGTCTGCGAAGAAACCTGTCCCAGGCTCTCGCCAGTAACTATTCCGAGAGCATTTATCTTCCTGGCAATATATTCGGCAGTCCTATACATGTATCTTTTTAGCAGGACGCCCATGAGTCCTGGGTCCACTTTTCCTCTCAGCTCTTTGAGTAGAGGTTTAAAGTCAGCGACATAGAGTTTCGGCGAATATCCGTAGCTCCAGTTGTCCACCAGTATCTTTGCTACAGAAGCTACGAGTTTCTCGGTAAGCTCGCCTGCCATATTGCAAAACACGTAGTGAACCTCCGCGCCCCTCTTAAGCATAAACCAGGCAGCAACGATGGAGTCAAAGCCTCCCGAAACAAGAGCCACTACCCTCCCCTCTGTTCCCACTGGAAGCCCGCCATACGCTCTTACCACGTCCGTGAATAGGTACGCCTTGTCCCCCCTAATCTCAACGTGGACAGTGAGTTCTGGATTCTCCAAGTCTACCCCCCTGGAGCACGGGTAGAGTCTTGCTCCGACCTCTCTGGCCACATCCATGGAGGTAAAGGTATGGGATCCCGTCCTCCTAGCCCTTACTGCAAAGGTCTTGCCCTTTACCTTGTCACAGAACATGCGGTACGCAGTCTCCACTATTTCCTCCAGTGTTTCAAACTCGAACTTCACTGCGTTGGAAATAGACGTAATTCCGAAGATCCTGCGTAGAACCTCTATCGCCTCTGAGGAAGAATAAACATATATGCGTCCATACCCCCTCCTAACTTCGCCCTGTAAACCATGAAGCCTTAAGGCTTCCTTCATGTTTGCAACGAGCTTCTTCTCGAACCTATCTCTGGACCTCTCCCCCTTAATGGTTATTTCTCCCAGCCTAACTATCAACACGTTCCTCGTCTTGCCCTCCATCTATGGCTCAGCTAAAAATAGCATTGCGACCTTGTATTATATTTTTAGACCTGCGTGCGCGTTAAACATGGCATACCAGCAGTAAACCTCTATAGGGCAAGCGGTTCAGGCGCGGACATACATACAATAAGAGACAGCGCATTACATCTCACCCAATTGCATTTAAGACCATTGGCTATTTTACGCTAAGCGCACGCCCTCGCCGCGGTAGAACCACATCTTCTTGTACCCCCTTTCTGTGACCGAAAATTTGTGGTGGTAGTGGGCCGCCGCGAGGCGGCAGACCCCATGGCACTCCAAGCCCCAGAGCAGCACGCGGGGCGCGGTGAGGAGCATCCCGTCCAACAAGTGACGGGCGCTAGGAGGATGCGCGCATCTATGGCTTAGTCTAAATGTAAGCAATTTACTTATATATTACAGTTTCCAGTTTTTACTAGGTATGGGCGAAATCGTACTCGGAACAATGGACTTCGTCCTACTCGTCATTGGAACAGTTGCACTTATCTTACTCCTCATAGTCTTCGCAATGGAGTACCACTACTGGAGACTTAAAAGACAGTTGAGCAAGATGATAGTCAAGGCCGGATGACCACGCGATAAATTTAAGTCTTAATCCTCTACATGTAACTGTGCAATGACGAGATGAACCCGATCGTGATGACGTGACGATGGCCGTCGCTTCTGAGTAAAACCGTAGCTGATACCTAGGCAACGAGCACCTTGCTCCCTAGGGCCTGCCCCGGCAAGTGGTGGTCAAAGTAGGCGATGACCCTTCCTCTCCTACCGTGCATCCTTACTATTCTTCCAACGAACTTTCTACCTGTCACAGGGTGTGTCCAGACAACCTTCCTTCCAATGACTCTAAAGGCGTCTCTGTAGCTTATACCCTTCAGCTCTACTAGTACCTGCCTGGGATAGTACCTGTTCATCCCGCGCTTGAAGGATACTATGTATCCTTCCAAGCGCATCACCGAACAGGTAGTATTTACTCTCCCCAGGATTTTTATCTTTTTCCGCTTAGTCGCGTGTGTGGGCTTTGCCTAGGCGCTTTAAAAAGATAAACAAAGATTGGCGTGCTCACATATTTTTAGTTTCCTTTGATCGCTTGCTAAGTGCGCATTGCTGACTCATATTGTAGACCTTCGTGCACCTCACGATTGGAGCATTGATGACTGCCAGCTCAAACCAGCGTATGTTCATCCTCGTACTTCTCCAAAGCCATTATCCCCGCTGCTGTGAGCTTCGGGTTTAGAAGCAAGGCTGCCAGTGCGCATCACAACGAGAAGCCTCCTATAGCGCAGCAAAAGACGATACCCATAACTCCGCGTAGAGGCGGGCGCCGCATTAATAGCAGTGCCGGCTGCCTTCTAGGCGGGAACCAGTGTTCAGTTGCCCCTTTGAATCATTCCTTTCTTTTCGAGCAGCTGTGCAGCCCTCCTTAAAACGTCCCTAATGATGAATCTTTGACTTAAGCCTCCCATCTCGTAGGCGGCTTTGCGTATGGACCCCGTCTTTGCTACCAGCCCTAATATACTTTTCTCGAATTCGCTCAGCTCTAGGTGCTCTAGGGCTTTTTGCGCAACTTCTTGGAATGTCGCTTTGTAGGGCCATGCTGCCGCTGCATCACTTATGGCTTCTGGGTACACATTTATCCACCTGAATATGAGAATACAGAGGTGTGCATTTTCCCTCACCCCCGGATAATGCTTCTTTAAGTGTAGACGTAGCTCGTGGAGGCTTATGAATCCGTCGAGCAAAGCTTCGTCAATAGTGATGTCTCGCAGCCTCTTCCTGTAAACTGCCAGGACCTCTACCTCGCCAATTATTCTCCCGCCGCAGTGCACGAGAGCCTTGTCGCCTGGCCTCAGCCCGGGGCACCTGAGCCTAATCGTAGCCCTCTTCTCGCCGGATAGTAGCTTCTCAAGGTACCTTTGGGAGAAAAGTATGTGTTTTTCCCTCATATGTAGCGTGCTATGGCTGGAGCGATATCGTTATCTCGGGATACTCCGGGACTCTCCTCTCCCCCGCCCCCTCGCTCGTAATTTCCACTTTAAGCGCTCTAAGCGTCCCAGCGATATCCTGTTTTGCGCGTTCCAGCTCAGCCACGTGAGTAGCCGTATGGATCCTGAGGAGGGAGATCTCCCTATTGAGGGGGACCTTGGCGTCGTGCTTAGCGCGCCTACCTTCAGCTATTACTGCTACGACGACTTCTCCTACCTTTGCTTTCTCCTCGTCGTACTCCGGCGGTGTAGGCCACGGCGAGAGCGTGATGCTCTCCCAGTTTTCGGACCCCTTGAGGACGCTGTGATAAATTTCTTCTGAAACGTGTGGCGCGAATACGGATAGCATCTGAACCATGCATAAGAGAACTTTTCTCAGCACGTACTTAGCGGTGGGGTCTCCCTGCGATAATCGGTACTTGATTATCTCCAGGTAGTGGTCGCAGAGCTTGTGCCAAGCGAAGTCTACCAGCTTTTGGGAGGCGGCTTGAAACTGGTACTCGTCCAGTGCAGAGGTTACGTAGCGTATTGTCTCTGAGAGCTCTTTGAGTATCCATTGATCCACGTAGGACAGTTCAGCCCCTGGACTTAGGTCTACTTCCTCCATGAAGGAGCTGGCAAGCCTTGCTGCATTCCAGATCTTGACGAGGAATCTGTGGGCGTAGTCAACACCCTCCCACGAGAATCTAACGTCCTGCCCAGTGGAGGCTGAGAGAGCTACCCACAACCTGAAGCTGTCGGCTCCGTACTTTTCAAGGACCTCTGTAACGGCTACGTAGTTGCCGTAGCTTTTATGCATCATCCGGCCATCTGTCCCACGCACCATCCCATTAATGAGGGCTGTTTTAAACTGTGTTTTGCCGAAGAGCGCTACCCCCCTGAGTATCAGGTAGTAGTCCCACGTCCTTATAATGTCGTAGCCGTTCGGCTGTAGGTCAGCAGGGAATAGCCTTTCATCAAGGTTGTCAGGCCACCCCGCATGCACAGCCGCAGTTATGCTCGAGTCCATCCAGGTATCCATGACGTCCCTCTCCGGGTAAATGTTCCTAGAGCCGCACCTTGGACACTTCTCAAAGGGTGGGTCGTCGAAGCGAGGATCGTGAGGCAGCTTCTCAGGGGGGACAGCCAATTCCGCTCCGCAATCCCCGCAGTAGTAAATTGGTATCGGCGTCGCGAAGAGCCTCTGCCTTGAAATCACCCAATCCCAGTCCAAGTTAAGGACCCAATTTTCCAGCCTTTTGTACATGTAGGGCGGTACCCAGTTGATTTTCCTCCCTTCCTCAAGCACCTTGCTGTTTAGAGCCGTAGATTTGACGAACCACTGCTTCTTTGGGAGGATCTCTACTGGAGTGTGGCACCGCCAGCACGTGCCAACTGTGGAGCGAATAATCTCGGTTTTTGTAAGCAGCCCCTCTCTCCTCAGGATTTCCGCGATCCTTCTTCTTGCCTCTTCCACACTTAATCCGCTAATTGGCCCGGCGTTTTCATTCATCGTGCCGTTGTCGGAAATTGAGATGATGACAGGCAAGTTGTGTTTTGCCTGCCATTTTACGTCGCTCTTGTCCCCGTAAGTGCATACCATTACTACTCCTGTTCCGAATGCTTTATCCACTTCCTCGTCAAGGACCACAGGCACGCTGCGGCGATATATCGGTACAATTACGTGCTTGCCCTGCAGGTTTCTGTACCTCTCGTCGGTGGGGTTAACAGCAACGGCGACGCAGGAAGCTAGTAGCTCAGGTCTTGTCGTAGCTACTAGGAGATCCTCTCCGCTCTCCTCAATCTTAAACTTCACGTAATATAGTGGGCGACTTTTCTCCTCGTACTCTACTTCTGCCTCTGCGATCGCAGTCTCGCACCTGGGACACCATATGACAGGGTGCTCTCCTCGATAAATCAGCCCCTTGTTATACATTTCAATGAAGCTTAGCTGTGTTCGCCGCCAATAGTCGGGGTCCATGGTCATGTACTCAGTGCTCCAATCGATGCTCAAGCCCAGTTTCCTTAACGCTTGACGCATATCTGAGATCCACTTTAGAGTATACTCCTTGCACAGCCGCAGAAACTCTGACTGATCCACTTCGCTTCTTCTCTTACCGATGGCACGTTCAACTCTCACCTCCGTGGGCAAGCCGTGGCAGTCCCAGCCCTGCGGAAAGAACACATTGTAGCCTCTCATCCTCTTGTACCTGGCGACAAAGTCTATGTAGGAAAAGTTTAGGGCATTACCCACGTGGAGGTCGCCGCTTGGGTAAGGAGGCGGGGTATCTATGGAGTATACGGGCCTGGATCTATCCTCCCTTGCGAAGCGGTAAATACCCTTTTCCTCCCAAAACTTCTGCCATTTTTCCTCCACAAGCCTGAAGTCATATACTTTTGGCAGCTTGACTTCTGTCATGCATTACACCGCGCGCTACAAATATTGCGGCACTAAAAAGCAGACCGCTACTCATATTTTTTAAGCTTTTTGTAAGAGTGTAGCGCGCGCTCACGTACCGGGAATTTTAAGAAAACTTGGGTAATTGTCTGGTTTAGGCGTGCGCTTCCTTGCGCAAGCCTTTAATAGTGGATATCTTCGGTTATTTCCTAAAGCTCTTGTGATGTGCCGAGACCAGCTAACTCCTCCTGTAAGCTTCTCGGCGGCTCAACACCGTGTGCCTGAAGAATTTGTGCAGCAAAGTAGGGGTCAGGTGCAACTCCTTCGAATTCTAGCCTATCTTCGCCGTTTACCTGGATTATGCTTTTTGGTACCGCGTACACGCTGTACTTGTCAGCTAGGTCGGGGAATTCCAGCGCATCTACCATGTCTCCATATATGTTCTTGTTGACCATCGCGAATCTGTGGGCTGCTCTTACAGCCAGCGGGCAGTAGGGACACGTCGGTGTTACAAATATCATGACTCGGGTAGGTTTAGTAACGTATTTTAGCAGGACCTCTCTTATCGCTGGGGAAACATCCACTTTTCCAGCTGAGGCATCTACGATATCCTCCACGAATGCTCCAAACTCGTAGCCAGCGGGCGTACCAAAGTACCTGAC
Organism: Thermofilum sp.; assembly: GCA_020832965.1. The sequence continues at coordinate 17,368 of JAJHRM010000020.1, forward strand.
ATTCCACTCGTCAGCACCATGTATAAGTATGGCTGGGAACATGTCAATGTTGTACTTCCGCGCTTCCGGGTCGGTTTTCACGTGCCTAATCACCTTTACCTTGTTGCCTGAATTTCGCTGCACTAGATCGAGTATCTGTTGGGTGTCCTCACAGTATGCGCATTCAGCTTCCGGGTCTGTGAACCACCGTATTCTCACTGGTGCCTCTAGCAGGGTAAATGTCTTCCTCAACTCATTAACCAACTCCTCGTCATACTCTACCGGCATGGTGCGGGTCCACGAGCCTTACCCCCAGAAGTTTAAATTCTTTGTGCTATACACATCTGCCTCCACATGTGTTCCTACGCCTACAGCGCGCACGGCTAGCAGTTTTAAGGATCTACGCTAGCACGCGCACACCCTCTGGGTAACCGACGAAGATCTTGGAAGGCTTCTTAACGGAGAAAATCCCCGTCTCTAGGACTCCCGGAATCGTCTTCATTTTTTCTTCAAGTATGCCTAGATCTTCACCCCACTCCAGCACAACATCAATCAAGAAGCCTCCATTGTCGGTGATCACGGGTCCGACCTTTTTCTCAGAGAGTAGTCGCATGCCCACACGAGCACCATAGATCCGGGAAATCTCTTTCTCAACATGCTTGTACGCTAGTGGATGTACCTCGACGGGTATGCTGAGCTCGCCCTCAAAGCTTGGGCGGAGTTTTCCGTGGTCCACTATAATCACGTACTCTCTCGCGTAGTAGTCCACCAGCTTCTCCCGAAGGAGGCAGCCACCCCCGCCCTTAATCAGGGACTTGTCTGGAAAAACCACGTCTGCGCCGTCGACGCTCAGATCCGGCGTAAACTGGTAGAGCGGGACCTCTACTAGTCCAAGGGAGGCGGCAAATAGGCTGGTGTCAAAAGAGGATGAAACAATGTACAACTCGATGTCCTCTTTCTTTACTTTCTCAGCTAAGAGTCGTATGAACAGCTTTACCGTAGACCCACTGCCCAAGCCTATGATCATCCCATCTTTTATGAGCCCAAGAGCTGCTAGTGAGGCATTTGCTCTTTCGGTGCTTATTTCCCCCGCGCGCGCCACTGTTTCAAGCTTCCCAGTTTCAGTTGTGCGCGTCCTGCTACCCATACTCGTTTCATTTTAACCGTGCCGGTATATATATATGAGCATTTTCTAGCGTACAAAGCTGGCACAGTAGCTCCTTGAACACTTCCCCCGCTGAGCATGTATGCTAAAAACCTTCAAAATCTCTCAGAAAAATGATAATATCCTATCGATTCACATACATATTTTTAAAAATCTTTATCCATTTCCCCGTATACTGCTTGCGTTTATCTAGCTGGCTTCAGCCTTCCCGGGCGGAGCGGTCTCGTTTGGCGTGCTACAGTATTCCCCGCTCAATGAGGAGCCTCTCCAGCGTGCTCGCCCCCTCCTCCAGCATCCTGTTGTGCTCCCCCCGCATCCGCGGTATGCTGCGTATCGGGCCCTCTCGTGTTCGATCTTCTCCACCGTGAGCATGGAGCCCGT
>JAJHRM010000249.1 GCA_020832965.1 Thermofilum sp.
GCGAGCTCGTACAAGCCTTTAGAGATGCAATCCAAAAAGGGTATTACGCAGAAAAATATAATTTTGGAATAAACTGGGCCAACGTTGTCAAGCGCACGCTACCTCAACTTGTGAAAAAAGGAGCTCAGCTAGCGCGCTGGAATAAGAAGATGTACGTGGTTCTCCAAAAGAGCCTGCTAAATCACCTGAGGGAGTGGTCACCATTCAGTTCTAGTGAAGGCAACATTATTTTTTTAGTTTACGACTTTGTAGAAGAAGGAAAACTAAGCCTCGTTGAAACCTTAAGCACGAAGGCAGAGGAACTTGCGAAAGGACTTGCGAAAGTGGAAACTAGTCAAGATCTCTATAGATTCATTAGGAAGTTAAAAGCCTCTCAACCATACAATTGTTTTATGCTTTAAAACGCGCGTCCAGAACCTCTCTGGCTAGCTATCTAGAGAAAAGCTCGACCTTAGTGGAAGATTCAACCTTTGCGATTCGCCTCACGCTGGCGCGCTCCTCGTAAAAGGCCTCGACCTCCTCCAAGCTTATCGCCCTGACGGCGCCGCCTTCGCCGATGGGATCGCCGCTGAGCTGCCTCCTTATCAAGCCGCACAGTGCCTTCGCCAGCAGCGGGGGGACGGCGTTGCCGACCTGCTCGTACTGCGCCATCCTCGGACCGTAAAAGCGGTACCAGTCGGGGAAGGATTGCAGCCTAGCCTCCTCCCTCACGGTCAGCGTCCTGTCCTGCTCGTAGTGGAACACGGGCCCCCAGTGGGGGTCGCACTTGCCTAGGATGGTGGCCGCTAGGCCGTCGGCCCTCAGCCTCCCGTAACGCTTCGTGTGGTCGCTCCTCCTCGCCCTCCTCATCCCAGGGGGGAGGAGGTCGAACGGGATGTCCCTCCAGCTCCCGCCGGGCGGGATGTACTTGAGCCTCTCCAAGTTTATCTTGCTCAGCTTGGGGGCGACGTGGTTGTACACGTACTTCGAGCCCTCGCGCATCATCCTCGCGTACTCGGAGTGCGGCTCCTTGTCGTATGGCATAACCTCGCTGCCCTCGCCCGCCCTCAAGGCTGGGAGATCCCCTATGGCCTCCCCGACCGTGACGAACCTCTTGAGAACGCCGAAAACATCGGGCTGCGTCGCGCTGACCGTAAAGACGCGCCCGCCCGTGAAGTTCGCCCTCACGGGCGCGTAGTGCGTGGGCTGGGGGAAGAGCGGCTCAGCGCCGTCGAGGGCTGTGCCCACGATGAAGACCCTCCACCTATCCTGCGGGACTCCGTAGTTGGCGGCGTTGAGCACCCTCATCCCGACCTTGTAGCCCAAGTCTTCGAGGGCCCGCATTATCGCTCGGATGAAGGTTCCGTTGCCCAGCGACAGCATGCCGGGCACGTTCTCCATAAGGACGAATTTCGGCCTGAACTCGCGCACGAACGCTAGGTAGTGGCGGAAGAGGTGGTTGCGCGGGTCTTCGATGTACCGCTCTGGCGCGTATATGGAGAAGCCCTCGCAGGGCGGCCCCCCGAGCAGCAGGTCGAGCTCGCCCGGCTCCAAGCCCAGCTTCCTCCTCAGCTTGGAGGGGTCGAGGCCAGCTATGTCGCCCTGATAGCATTCTACGCGGGGGTTATTGGCCCTGTACGTCTGGCAGGCCCAGGGGTCTATGTCCACGCCGAAGAGCACTCTAAAGCCCGCCATCCTCGCTCCCAGCGTGAGACCTCCGGCGCCGCAGAAGAGGTCTACCGCCGTGTAGCGCCCCCCCTCTTCTGCGGCTAATACACTCGTAGCATCCGCATCCATTTCGCCCACGGCTCTCACCCCCTAAACGCTCACGTGCGGCACCGAAACCTGAGCGCTCGACGCCAACGGTAGCAGCAGCACAGGGGGAAAAGAAACTAACGCTGCACATCTCGGTTCCTTATCTCGGCGGAGAGACTCAAAGAGTAATTCTATAGCCGCTAACCTTCCTCTTTCGATTTTCTGGTACACGTATGTGAGCTTACTTTCCTTGTGCATAAGGAGTGCTGGTGCTTCTCGATTAAAATATTTTTCAATATCGCAAATAAAACTTCCAAAAATTCTGTTATCTTTGATCCTCTTTGCTGTGACCAGCTGCGTTAACCCGCTGTAAATATCAGAAAACATAATGCTCGCCCATATAGACGTGACCCCGTTTTCTACGCTTGCGCTCCGTTCTTGCAGAGCCTGCAACGAAGCCAAAATGTGCGACCTATTTCCAGCCATCAAAGCTGGAGGCTTAACCGCGGCGTTATAGTGCAAATGCGACTTCATGATTTGCATACCCCCATATCGTCCCACTATTTTACTTCAGGGATTTTTATAATTTTCGCACGCTTTTCGCCTATCAGGGGTCCCTAGCTAGAGCTAAGTGTCAGCGAGCTTCCATAGACCGGTACGTAAATGCGTTACTAGCCCCCGTCGCTTGAGCGTATGCAAAGCGTTCCTTACGCTTTTTTTCCATCGAGGCTCGCTTCTGCTCACATTTCCGCGTACATGCGTGTAAATGTTGCGGTCATCGCACATCGAAGGAGCAATCTTTCTGACAGCATCGTATATTTCTTGGATTAAGACCGCTTTCTGTTCAGCACCTAAAGATTTTAGTGCCTCTACAACTATGTCAGTCCAGCTTTTCCCCCTCCCATGCTCTTTCGCAGACATATTGCCTATCCTATTTTGCCTAGCCTGCAAAGGGGGATAAGTGCTTTATCTGAGGACTATGACACGATCCTGAGCGCTTGGCGTACACCTGCTAGGCGCGAGTCAACGCTTTTTACCATCACAGTAACGGTGGGAGGCCCTATGGAAACATGCTGGCTTGGGAAGCTGGATCGCGCGCTAGAAAATATCATCGCATGGTGGCATAAAAGAGGGGCGCGAACATACCCTTGGAGGGAAACCAGCGACCCGTGGCGCATCCTAGTGGCCGAAGTCCTCCTAATACAGACTAACGCGGCGAAGGTGGTTAAAGTGTATGAGGAATTCGTGAAGAGATACCCCACTCCAGCGCACCTCGCCGAAGCCGAAGTTTCCGAGGTGGAAGAGCTGCTAAGACCGCTCGGTCTCCACAGGCAGAGAGCTAAGCTGCTGAAGCAGGCCGCCGAGGTCCTCTGCCGCGAATACGGCTGCCGGGTCCCCGAGACCTACGAGGAGCTCCGCCGCCTCCCCGGAGTGGGGGACTACGTGGCCTCAGCCGTCCTCCTCTTCGCTTACGGCAAGTCGCGCCCCCTAGTGGACGTCAACGTGGCGAGGGTGCTGTGCAGGCTAGCGCTTGGCGGAGAGCCGCCAAAAGAGCGTGCTAAGAGCGGGGTGGTCGCTCAGCTAGCTGCGGGCATCGAGTGGTCGCGCGAGGTGGCTTTAGCCCTTATAGACTTCGCTGCCACCATCTGCACGGCTAGGTCGCCCAGCTGCGGTATATGCCCTGCCCGAGATTGTTGCAGCTACGCGCAGCGCCGAGGAACTACAAATTAGGGTGAACTAGGATGTGGAAGCACGCGCGCCCTTTCCCCGCGCGCTGACCGCTGCGCGCGCCCTGCTCAGGCGCGCCTATTAATTTGCAATTAAAAATGAGAATAAGCTCTCCAGAAGAACGCTAGACACTCACGTGTCGGTGATGTGAGAGAGGATGTGACGTGCACTTTCTACCATTCCATCTCTTGATTGCTTCGGGCTAGTCGCCCCGCAACATAGCGCGAATGGACGGTCCATCCAACGCTAAGCTAAGCGCTATGTAGGTGGCTGCGTAGACGAGGAGGCAGGCGGTGAGACGCTCGATCACCTCGCGCAGCGCTTTTTGCACGGTACGAGGACCTCAGCTGCGCTCTTTCACGCGAGCGCCTTTCAATGAATGCAAAGACTAGCTCGAGAGGCTCGATTTTGTGCTCGAATTCCGTGAGCCTCCTCTTTAAATGAGCTTTCGTCTCAGCCAGCTTCAGCAAGCTAGTGGCGCGCTATAGTATTCAAAAATTTATATTTTTCGGAACAGCGCTCTACTCTGGCTCCGCCAGCTCCCGCAGGGCTTCGGCGAGCCGCTTGGCGTCGTCGCGCAGGATCGCCAGCGCTTCCTCGTGGTCCCGCAGCTCGTAGCCTCGCGCGCGCAGGATCGCGTCGTCGATCCTCGACC
>JAJHRM010000250.1 GCA_020832965.1 Thermofilum sp.
CAGCGCCCTAGCACCACCGCTCACACGCCAAAAGCGCCGCAGAGCCACTAAAGCCTTCCGCACAAGCAGCCCACACCACCCACCCCAGGTCGGAAGCACCCCTCCCCCCAGGCTCGTCCTCACGATCCCCCGCCACCCCTGCTCCACAACGCCTCCCAGGAGCCGCGCCCCTCAATTCTTTCCCAGTTGCCGCAGGTGTACCGCGGCGAAGCCGAGCTCCTCGGCGAGGCGACTTTCAATTCTTTCTCAGTTGCCGCTCAACAAGCTGAAAGGTTAATGAGCGTGTCGGCTCGTGGGAGCCTTTCAATTCTTTCTCAGTTGCCGCACAGACAAAAAGCGAAATACCGCCGCAATACAGGCTCGAAACTTTCAATTCTTTCTCAGTTGCCGCGCCGCGGCCCCGACCCTCTCGGCGGCGCTCCTGGTCGCCCTGGACTTTCAATTCTTTCCCAGTTGCTGCGTGTGGCGCCTTCATCGAGGGTGGCAAGTTGGTCGTCAGGCTCTTTCAATTCTTTCCCAGTTGCTGCTTTGCCAAACTGAGCGAGGTAATAGAGCAGGAGCGTATCGACCTTTCAATTCTTTCCCAGTTGCTGCATCAGGCTCGTTATCCCTGGCGGGGGCTGGTACTGGTAGTCGCTCGCGTTCTTTCAATTCTTTCCCAGTTGCTGCGGTGAGGGCGGGGTGAGCGCAATGGACACGTGGGAGGAGACTTTCAATTCTTTCCCAGTTGCTGCCTAAGATTCAACAAAAGACTGGGGAAAACCATGTGGGGCAACAAGGCTTTCAATTCTTTCCCAGTTGCTGCTGGAAGACCCCAGGGAAGTTTGACGAAACGCGGTGTCTTCGCGTGTCTCCACGGTCTTTCAATTCTTTCCCAGTTGCTGCCACATAGCCAGCGCGCGTCTCAGCGCCCTCCCCCTAAACCCTTCTCTCTTTCCACCCCTTTCAATTCTTTCTCAGTTGCTGCCTGTGGCTTGTTCTCGTGCCTGCTTATAAGGCTTTCTCTTTCCCGTCAGAAGTTTGCAAAACTGCCTCGCACTATCCACTCACGCATGAGAAGCTTCTAACGCTCTCGACGAGTGAATTCGTAAATCCCGTTTCGAGGCGGGAACTCCTCCCGTGTTCTCTGTTGAAAATAAACCACCCGTCGGGAAGCTTCTGGATAAAATAACGTCGAGTTCTCGAGGGGGTGGGGAACTAGGCTGGTGGGTTGGGCTGTCAGCGCCTTAACACCACTGCTCGCACATTAGAAGCGCCGCAGAGCGCTCAAAGCCCTGGAGCTGGTGTGGCTCTTCAGGTTCCGCGGCTTCCTGTCCGCGAACCTCCCCGAGGACTTCGAGCGGCTGAGAGAGGCTGTAGAGAGGAGGTTCGGGGCACTGTTCCCAGGCTCCTGGAGCGCACCCTTGAGAGGGACGTGAGCGGGAACCTCCGCGGTGAGGATCTCCTCGGCAGGCTGCAGAGGCTCCTCAAGGGGCTAGCGCAGCTAAGGAGGATTAAGATCTTTTCTCTATTTTGGTAAGAGTAGTGGCGTTGCCGCGCGTGAGCCTCCGAAGAAGGAGTGCAAGGAGTTACCGGTGGAGGCCTAGTGCCCGAGGTCTTATAAGAGGCGCCCCGGCTATGCTCACGTGCCCGTCTACGCTGCCGTGAAGCTGGGGCGCGAGCCGTGCGAGTGCGAGCCGCTGCACGAGCCGGTGGGCGGGTGGGCTTGGGTGCGCTGCCCCGACCTGGGCGCGCTGCTGAGGGAGGTCGCGCGCTCCCTCCTCTCCGGCTTCGAGCCGCTGGTAGCCACGCCGCGCGGCCTCCTGGACCCGCTGGAGGCTGAAGCGCGCCTGAGCGAGCTGGAGGACCCCGTGCTCGACGGCGAGTTCTTAGTGCTCGCGAGGGGCAATCCCTTCGAGCTCCTGGAGCTCGGCGCCACCGCCGTCGAGTGGAAGCCGGGCGACCTCACAGCTAGAGCGCGGTTCCGCGGCGCCCGCGTCGCCCGCTTGCTCCAGCGCGGCTTCATCCCAATCGTGTGGGCTGACACAGGATGTAAGGGCACATCGTAGGTCATTAGCACTTATTGCGTCCAAGCTATTCCATAAATAATCTATGAAGTTCGCTGAAAATATCCTCGAATGCTATGAAAAGTAACTTTTCTGTTTTAATATCTTTTTCTGCTTTTTCTCGTGCAGCTCTAGTGCAAACAACCAATGCGCCTTCAGCTTCAAGCTCTCTTACAAGAAACTCGAGGTCCTTCACGTCCCTCTTTAGCTTATCCTCCCTCTCGGATTTCGTTACTTCGACCAGCCAGAGGTCATCTCCTAGTGTTGCAACAACATCGATATCTGTAGGAACTCTTTCCTTTCTCTCGTGTTCTCCCTCGCTCTGGACTTCGCGTGAATACTCAAGCGGCACTCGGGGTAGCGCAGCTATACCGTGCTCTAGTAAAGCCGCGTAAACTTCGTACTCCAGGAAGCAGCTGTCCTCAAACACGACTTTCAGGTAGTATTCTAGTTCTCGGGGGAGTGGCACCCTGCCGGATCCAATTAAGGTGGTTCTTAAAGCTTGGAGATGTTCAAAGATATAATCTACAAGTATATGTTTGTCAAAATTCTCTAACAAATTCTCTAATGAATTTAACTCTTTAAAAATAACAGCATTAAGTTTCTTCTTCTGCAACTCTTCTGCAAAAATGAGATTATGAAGTTCCTTAGCCTGATTTTTTAGGGAGCTACCCATGCTACTCAAAGCATTTATCATTTTCATTATTGTTTCATCATTTAAACGACCTTGTATTTTCGCTAGTAGGCTACATCCTTTATCGGCAAGCAAGCTCCATGTAGGATGAATACATCTCATATCCATATCCCGAAGGTCTGATTCTGTAATGTTAACATTATCAGTTTGTCGAAGTTTATTTCCTAAAACTTCCGCAGTTAGGTATGCTGCTTCAAAACTTCTCCTAGAGAAAACTCCTGAAACTTCAACTAACATGCTCAGTAATGCACCCATAGCTCTTTCAAAAGGTTGTGACATGCTATAACTAGGTGTTTTTACGACGGTTTCTTCATACATGGTTTCAAAAGGTATTAATTCAGATTTATAAATAGACTTAAAAATACTCATAATGCGTATTTTATAATTTTCTTTTAATTCATCAAGTTGCGTTTTCATGGTGTTGCAAGTTTCTCTCAGTATTTCTGTTAAGTATATAGTCTCCTCTGGGAATATTTTCCTTAGTATGTCCTCTAGCGGGATATCAACTTCAAGTTGAAAAGTTGGATCATCTATTTTCTCGATGCATTTATTCAGTTGTTTTAATGCTTTTTTAAGAGCATCTTTGTGTGTCTGTAGCTGTATGCGCCTTTTCCTCCTCCGATTAAGCATTCCGTCTATCATAGGGGAGAGCGCTCCACCAAGAGATTGAAAGCTCCATGTCTGCACTCGCATGGTTACGTATTTTCAGGGAGTAAGGCATATTAAACTCTAACTCGTGTTTAGCTACGATGACTGATGAGAAATTGATTCTCGACTGGGGCGCTAGGATCGGCGTCTCTGCACAAATCGAGGGGGTTAAGGCGTCACAGCTAGAGAACCTTATAGTGTCGCTTGAGAATTTTCGAGGGAGAGAAGCCTTGCTAGCTACCGCGGCTTTCGCCCAGAGACAAGCTCAGAGACTTGCTGCAGGTCGGGCGACAGCCAGGCTCATTAGCCAAGCGTTGCTCGAACTTTACGAGAAAGGTGCTGGGAAGGAGGAGGCCCGGAAGATGCTGGGCTTCGCCAAGTGGGTTTTTGAAGCGCGCATACTCCCACCCAGGGGGGTCAGACCGGAGCAGCTGACACTGGAGAGCCTGCTGAGGCAGCTCGCCGGAGGGGGCAGGTGACACGCTTGCAGAGCTTCGCCGACTTTGACAGGCTTGAGGTTTTGACGCGCGTCACCGGCAGCTTGGTGAACTTGACGCCCTTGCGCGTGGGGGTTGGCAGGGAGCCGCCGCTCGGCTCGGCGGTGGACATCGCGCCGCTCAGGGTCCGCTTCGCCGACGGCAGCGAGAAGCCCTACATCCCGGGCAGCAGCCTGAAGGGCGTGCTGCGCAGCCTCGCCGAGGCCATCCTGAGGGCTC
>JAJHRM010000251.1 GCA_020832965.1 Thermofilum sp.
GGTCGGTTAGCGTGGTGTAGTCTGAACATGTAAAGCTGGTGGGACGATTTTTGCTAGCGAGCCATGGGTTTCACCTAGCCTCCTTCAGCAGCCTCTCAACGTCTCTTATATACTCCTCCACCTTCTCAAGCTCAGTTTTAACCTCCTCCAAGTCCCCTACCCCCACATAGAACGTCTCTCCGTACAAGAGCGCGCGCGCCATGTACCTGTCCCTCAGCCCCAGCCTCTTCGCCCCCTCAAACCTCCTCTCGATGTCCCTAAGGGCAACCCTCCTCTCGTAGTGGCTCAGCGGCCTAGCACCAGTAAACGCGTATATAAGGGCGTCCGTCGCCTGGACAACAGCGTTCCACGCCTTCTCAGCCGCGTCCCTAACCCTGACCGGGTCCCCCCTCGACTCGAGGAACTCCTTCTTAGCCGCCTCAAGGAAGCTCCAAGCATCGCCAAGCCTCGCCTTCACGAAATCCTCGCCCATCAGCAGAATAGAGGCGAGCCACATAATAAAGATATGCGCTCTCTACGCACAGCCCGCCGCGAAGCCGCTACTTACAGCTAAGCATGCGCCGCGTCCACGTGATGTCCTTCTAGGTAAACAGTAGATGCAAGTGCAGCGGTAAGGCTTATAGCAGTGCATGCGAAGTGTAGCTTGTGGGCTTACGCGAGCTTGCAGCGAAGTGCGTCGGCGACGCAGTGCGGGAGTGCGGTTTCATCGCAGGAGTGGTGCTCTTCGGCTCGGTCGCCAGGGGAGAGGAGAGTGAGCGGAGCGACGTGGACCTGCTCGTCCTGTGGGAGGGGCTCGACAAACACGGGGCTTTGCGCACAGTTTACGAGACTGTCTCGAGGTGCTTCCCGCCGGGCATCGGGCTGACAGTACTCGAGGCAGAGTACTGGAGCTTCGTGAGCACGAGGAAGCTTACCCCCCTACTAATCAACATTGCATATGATGGCGTCATCCTCCATGACAAGTACGGGAAGCTGAGCAAGTTCCTGTCGAGGATTAAGCACGGGCTCGGTGAAAAGGGTCTAGTTAGGAGGAGGTTGGGGGAGTCCTACTACTGGGTGCTACCGGAGCCTGGATCCAAGGTGGTGCTTTAAGCATGAGCTTAGAGCTGGACCCCGGCGAGGAGGTGATGTACAGGCTGGCGCTCGCCCGCGAGCACCTGGAGAGGGCGAGGAAAAGGCTGAGGGTTGAGGACTGGGCCGGCGTTGTCGAGGCGGCACAGCTGGCAGCAGAAAACGCCGCTAAAGCCGTAATCGCCCACTTCCACGTGCCAAGCTGGAGCCACGACCCCTCAAGAGAGCTACAGGGGCTAGTCACACAGCTCCCTCCGGCATTAGTAGGGGCGGCTCTTAAGCTCGCAACTATAGCTAGAGAGCTAGCGCCTGAGCACGGCGTGGCTACCTACGGAGTGCCGCAGGAGAGGCTGACACCCGCCCAGCTCTACACAAGGGAGAAGGCATTAAATGCTCTCAGGCTGGCCGAGGATGCTCTCGAGAAGGCTACACTGATCCTGAGAGTGCTAGGCTACGGTTTGTAGCTTGGCTTATTACCGTGAATTTAAGTGCGCGGTTGCTGAGCCAATACGTGTCGTAGTTATAGCCATAGTCTTTTTATTTGTATTTTGTCGAAGTCTTTGTCTTCGGTTGCAATTGCGTCTAGTCTGTACTTGTTGATTGTGGCTGCGTGTATTGCGTCGGAGGGCTTGAGGTGGTATTTTTCTAAGTAGTGCTTGAAGTAGGGGTAGAGCTCGGGTCCTAGTGGTAGTAGCTTGAGCGCGCGCGCTGGTTATACAATGTAATAAAAATATATACCTTTGCCGGATTCCACAACCGCGCGTTATAAATGGGGTCTGAAAAACAACGGCGGGTTCTCCTTTAAGTTGATGGCTTTGAAAGCTGACCCTATACGCAGTTTTCTCTGAGACACTTAGCGCGCTCATGCCTTTGGTCCGTTAAGTTTCATTGCTGGGTTTATGGAGTCTCAAATTGCCGCTAAGCGTAAAATCCTAGAACAAAAGGGAACATGATTTCATAATTTCATACAAGGAGGAAGGCAGGGCATTCCTAAAGCGAAAAAGATTAATGTTTTCGCTTCTGTAACTAACATTGTGTGCCAAAATTAGAGTTAAATACTCTGCGTGTAAAACTGCTAGGAAAGGGTATGGGGCATAGGCAAAGCTTACTCGTTGCCCTCTTATTGTCCGCGTTGTTCACGATTGCACTTGTTTACGCCACGGTTGAGATCCCAGTTGCGGCTAACAGCCTTCTTAAGCAGGTTTTCCCAGATTACGGCTTAACTTTCGAGTGGGGCAAGGCTCAGGAGCTGGTCCAGGTCTTCAGGCCGCTCGGCTACGTTGCTTTCTTATGCGTGCTGAGCTTGATGGCGGCTGGCTTCGTGATCAATAGGTGGAGGCTGACTCTCCTGGGTGCACTCTCCCTGTACCTCCCAGTGTTCGGATACTTCGCGTTCTCGATGTTCTTCCTAGCCGGCGTCGGCTTCCTAAGAATCCTCTGGCTCCCAATGCTTGACGTCTCACCAGCGATTCTAAAGCTCGGGGGAATAGTCTACTTACCTTACATAGCGCTGGTTGCACTCCTCCGCCTCCTAGGCATCGATGCATGGATCCCGCTAGGCTTCCTCGTTATGAGTGCTGGGCTCTTCATTTTCTTCCTGGGAGCTACGGCGTGGCTCTACGGGAGGTTCAAGGGCGTCGAGCTTGTGACCTTCTGGATCTACAGGTACTCGAGACACCCCCAGTACCTTGGCTTCCTGCTATGGAGCTACGGTCTCCTAATGCTCACCTCCATATTCGGCGGTCCCAGGGGAGGCTACATCCCGCCCCCAAGCCTCCCATGGCTCCTACTAGCTCTGGCGATAATCTCAACCGCCATGATGGAGGAAATCGCAATGACTAGGAGGTACGAGGAGGAATACCTAGAGTACCGTGGCAGAACCGCATTCATGATCCCCCTCCCCAGAGGCATCTCCAGCCTGGTGACATTTCCCGTCAGGCTCGTCCTGAAAAAGGAGTGGCCGGAAAGCAAAAGAGAAATAATCTACGTTATCACAATATACGGGACAATACTTGTCCTCCTGTCGCTTCTAATGCTTCCGTTCTTCTAACACCTTTTACTGTGTGCGGCAACGTTGTCTGCAATCAAGTATATAAGAATTGTTTACAAAAAGAAGTGACGAAAGTATAAGCACGGTTATAAGTGAGAGGGAGGACCGTGAGAGTCATTGATTCCTCTGCTCTTGTCAAGTATTTTTCTTGGCGCGGGTTATCGCTATCCCTCCTTATATAACATTCCGTCTATAGTCTCGCATGGAAAAACGGCAGGCGTGTAGATCAGTGGCATTATGTCTTTGTGTATATCTCTATTCCGAATTTTTTAGCTATTTCTAGGGCTTTTTCGTCGGCGTAGGGGGTGACGATTATAAGTCTGTCTGGCTTTTTGCCTGTTGTTTTCTCGTAGAGTTGGGCTTTTCTCTTGAAGGTTGGGATGTCGGATGGCTTTATGTGGGAAGAAATCTCTATCAGGATGGTTTTGCCGTCCTTTACGGCTATGTCTATTTCTACCTCGCTTGGGTAATCGTAGACTATTCCTTCGTTGTCCTTTGTGATCCATCTCTCTATCTTTACGTCGAACTCTTTCTCTAGTATTCCCTTTAGTGCTTCTCTGAATGCTTCCTCGGTCTGGATTCCCCATCTTGCCCCTAGAGCAGATATCCTTCTTTCAATGAGTTCAAATCCCCTATTCATGTCTTCTCTTAGCTTGACAAGTTGTTCCTCATGTTTGTCCAGCCTTTTTAGTATTTCTTCTAGGCCGAGGAGGCCGGCTACGGCGTATCTGAACTCTTCGTCCTCCTTTAGGAGCTTTAGGAGTCTCTGCTTGAGCTGGGAGCTCATGGGTCGCCTTCGCCTTCATAATTTGAATAGTTATTGTCCCTAAAAAAGATTGTTAATGCTTTCTATCTTTATGGCTAACTATAATTTTTTGGCCTTTTTTCAATTCCCAGTTATTGCCAACGTGTAAATTGACGGTTTAATGCTGGCACACACCAGTTTGGAAGATCTTGACAGCACTGGGGGTTCCGTGATTG
>JAJHRM010000252.1 GCA_020832965.1 Thermofilum sp.
GGCAGCTTGGCGCCTGAGCGGGTTGTCGAGTACTACGGGGATGGGTCGTGGCTGGGGCTGCGGCTGACCTACGTGTACCAGGGCTACCCGTACGGGATCGCGCACGCGGTGTACGCGGTGAGGGAGGTCGTCCCCGACTGCGTGATTCAGTACGTGGAGCCGCCCTACCAGCAGCAGGTCTCCTACGGCTTGATCGACGCAAAGATCAGAAGCTTAGGGTACAGGCCTCAAGGCTCGCTAAAGCTCGGCGTGGAGGAGGTCGTTGACAAGTTTAGGGCGCTTTTGCGCGGCCGGTTGGCGGGGAGTGCCGAGCGCCGGCCTTAGCCAGCCCGCGAGTAGAGCGCGCGGGGAGATCATGAGCTTAGCATCCCGGATGTGTGGGAAACATCTTAATTCCTTTTTGGCACAGAGTGCCTGTGCCCAGTGATGCTATCATGCGGGGCGATGGATCGGGAGAAGGTAGTATGATGTACGTTACGGGTTTTGACCCGTTAAGCTACCGGCGGCCATTGTTAGCAAGAAAAGCCCTACCAGGTCTAGAAGTTTTCTACGTAAAATCGCTTAGGAGATTGGGGCTTGTTGGAAACATTTCGCTTAGATTTTTCCTAAAAATTAGTAAAATAGAAGGGATGTTATGTAAAAGAAGCAGGAGTGGAGGTGATTATTATATAAGTGCTTTGCTAAGAGATTTTTTTGTGTCGTTGGAATTTAAAGGTTTACGAAGGGATGCTGTTATAGCGCTGAACCCCTACTTGGCGTCCAGAGTCATCTGGGGGGACGATGCCATAGTCATTTTGGATTGGATGGACGTTTGGATGTCACCTGAGGGGGTTCTCCATCCCTTTGATGTTGCAACTGTTAAGAAGGCTGATGGAGTGATTTTTTGGAGTAAACCAATGTTAGAGCTTATTACTAAACAGCTAAGTCTAAAAAGATATATCTATATACCTTATGGTATTGATTCTTCGATTTTTAATCCACGAAAATATGGAAACAGTAAATATTTCAGAGAGAAATTTGGAATAAGAGATCAATTTATGCTACTTTATAGCGGTGGCATATGGAGAATCGGTAGTGTAGATTTGCAAGGAACAGATAAAATGCTAAAAGCTTTCGCTTTGGCTTCGAGAAAACTTAGTAATGTTATTTTGGTATTGCAGGTGCCTAAGTTAGATACATTTACATTGGGACTAATTAAAAGAATGCGGATAAAAGTGAAAATTTTAGGTGCGCTTCCTTATGCAAGCTTTTTAAGGCAGAGTGCTTTTGCAGCTGCGGATGTTTTGTTGGCACCCGGTAGCGAACACCCCACTGCTTACTACGCTGAAAGGATGAAGTTTTTCCAGTACATGGTAACCGGCAAAGCTATAATTGCGGAAAGAACACCCGGAGCGTTAAGCGCGCTGGGGGATGCGGCTTTGTACGTGGAGCCTGGCGATATCGAGGGCATGGCCGACGCAATCGTCGAGTTGATCTGTAACAGCGAGCTCAGGGAGGAGCTAGGAGCGCGAGCCAGCGAGCGCGCACGCCTATTCGAGTGGGAGAGACTTGCACCCGTTTATAGGGATTTTGTCTCAAAAATTGTCAACCCTTAAAAAGGGGTATAGTGGGGTATAGTTAAGAAGATCTTATGCGCACGCTCAGCGTGATCGTGCTCTCTAAAAATAACGGTAGAACCATCGGGTACTCTTTGTTAAGCATTGTAAGGGCCAGTGTGCCGAGCGGATGGAAAAGGGAAATCATAGTAGTTGACGCCCATAGCAACGATAATACACCGCGTATTCTTTTATTGTTTAAAAACTATATTCGAGTAATTTACGATGAAGGCAAAGGTATAGGTTTAGCTAGGAACATTGGGGTGCTTTCTTCGCAAGGGAGCATAATATGTTTTGTAGATGCCGATTGTGTAGTAGGTCGCGATCATTTTGAAAAGATTATTAAAACAATTGAAGAAGGAGCGGATATCGTGGACGTAAAAGGGGGGTCCCCACCGGCTGAAACCGCGGTAGAAAAGCTAGAAGTGGAAGTTTGGGCTAAGGGAAGGGCGTACTCTGAGGAATTGCTTAAGAGTAGGTGCTTTGCTGGCGGAGCGTTCATCTCGTTTAAGCGTGAAGTCTTTGAAAAAATAAAAGGTTTTTGGAATTATCCTCCATACGGAGGTGATGACATAGATTTTAGCTATAGAGCATATAAATCAGGTTTTAAAATAGGAGTGATAAATGTACCTAACACATATGCTAGATATAGGAGAGGGTTGAAAGAACTTATTAAGCAGCAAGTAGGATGGGGTAAGGGTTACGCGTACATAATCGCTAAGTACAGAAATGAGAAAGAATTATGGCGTTGTTACAGATGGAATCCCTTAATTTATAAATTGTTTAATTCAATAATTTTTATCTATCCAATACTTTCTGCTATGGTAGCTCCGGTTAGAGGTTTGATTTTAGCTATTAGAACACGCAACTTACACTTCTTGCCCTACTGGACGGTGCGCAGGTGGGCTTTCCTCTACGGGATCTTACGCGAGCTTCGCCGGGCTTTCATGAGGTATGGTAAAAGGTCTGAAAAGAGATTTTGACTAGTAACAAGGTCTGTAATGCTTGGAGATGTATACATAACAAATAAAGTTTATGGACGCGCAACACGTTCGATAACTAGTGCACATTGGCGGTGCTCCAACATTAATTTCGATATGATCCACTCTGCATCTAACTTATCGCCGTGTATACCCATTGCGGGAGACGCTACGCTCTTGATAGCGCGCGTGCAAAGATGCGGAGGTGCTTGCGCGCAACGGCCCTAGGCTCCCGCTTCAGCGTCCGCAGTTTTCTCTTCAAGATGCTTACTTCCATCGCGCACCCCCGCTATCGCGCAGGTACCTGTGCAGCCTCCATTCGTAGCGCGTTGGCGCAAGGTGTTAGTGAACGGCGGAATTTAAACGATGCGTTCAGCAGAATGCACGTGCCAGTTCCTGCTGGAAGTTGTGTAAAAGTAGTGAAAATTGTCAAGGGGAAGTACGAGCTGGCAGCGAATATGAGGGCTAGGAGGGCGAAAGTCGAGCTAGCTTAGCGCGCGCACGCTGGCGCCGTTGGCGCTTCGGGCGTCTGGCTCAGGTCGCGGACCTCGTGAAGCGGGGTTGAAGCCGGGCTAGCGCCCCCCGCGCTGCGCCACCTTCCTAACGCACTCGAGGATGCACTCGAGGTTGCTCTTCGAGAGCAGCGGGTGGACGGGCAGGCTGAGCACCCTCCTGCTCGCCTCGATCGCGTTGGGGCGTATGTCCTGCGGGTAGCCCAGCTTGCAGTACAGCGGCTGCCGGTGGGCGGGGATCGGGTAGTGGACGGCGGTACCGACGCCCCCGCTCTCGAGGAACGCCCTCAGCTTGTCCCTCCTCATCGGGAACTCGTCCTCGACCCTCACCACATACTGGTGGTAGACGTGCTTGTACCGCGGGTCCTCGTAGGGGGGCATGATCCCCCGCACCTTGGAGAGCCCCTCGGTCAGGAAGCGTGCGTTGGCTCTCCTCGCCTCGTTCAAGCGGTTGAGCTTCCGGAGCTGGTCCCTCCCGATCGCTGCCTGCAGGCTTGTCATCCGCAGGTTGTAGCCGAGCTCGACGTGCAGGTACTTCTCCGCCTGCCCGTGATCGCGCAGCAGCTTCACGCGCTCCGCCACGCGCCGGTCGTTCGTCACCATCATCCCGCCCTCGCCCGTCGTCATGTTCTCGTGGCGTAAAAGCTGAAGATCACCGTGTCCTCCAGCGACCCCGCTTTCCGCCCCTCGAACTCGGCGCCATGCGCTTGGGCCGCGTCCTCGATCAACACCAGCCCGTGGTCCTCAGCGATCTCCCGCAGAGCCCTCATGTCGGCCGGCTGGCCGAAGAGGTCCGGGAAGCCGTGCTCCGTGACCACGAGCCTGTCCTTCCGGGGCACGACCACCCCGTCGCTCGAGCTGTTCGCGTGGACCACGTCCGAGCTCCCCGAGATCACCCTGAGCGCGAGGTCCCTCAGGAGGGTCCGCATCCTGGGCAGCGGCACCCTCGGGGCTACCACCTGGTTTACAGGAACGTCGTACCTCCTCAGGGTCACGAGGGTGATG
>JAJHRM010000253.1 GCA_020832965.1 Thermofilum sp.
CGGCCAACGGGTTAGCAACCCCTAGCGCGCTGCACCGCGTGTCGCCCTGGACCAGGCTAGGCGACCCCGGCTCGCGGGCAACCCTGCAGAGGGGCAACTTAAACTCTTCGCTCAGCGCGGCTCCCGCACCCCACCAGCAGCGAAATAGCTCCAGTTCCGGAGGCGCGAAAAACATCGTAAGGAGGGCCCTCACAACCCCCTCGGCGCGCGTCAACGCTTATATTTCCCGCGCGCGCTGAAGCCCCCGCTCGGGTCGCTCACGAGCACAGGCCTAGAGGGGGTTGAGCCGGGCAGCCGCGCCCACGCGCTGCACGCGCTCGCGCGCCTTTGCTTTTACAAATCAATATACATACAGTGCACTTATGTCGGTACTTCCGCTGGCCATTATCCCGGCCTTAAGTTTAACGTATATTGTAATTCTTGGCGAAATGGACTTATCCTCCCCCTCTGTAATGGCTCTCGCATCGTGGATTTTAGCTGTCACATGGCGTGCGATAGGTTCTAACATCATAGGCGTGCTTCTTGCACTTTTAGCAGGAGCAGCAGTTGGTCTCTTAAATGGTCTGATAATTACTAGAAGGCAGCATTCCCTCTTTCATTGCGACTCTCGGCACCATGTTCTTTTAGAGCGGAGTGGTACTAGTCGCCAGCCAAGGATTTAGAATTCCCGTATCTATGTTCAAAAATGAGTTGTTGTATCAAATATTTGGTAGGATAGCTGGCGTTATCCCTGCTCAAATGGTATAGCGCGCGCTCGGGTTCAAGCTCGGTTACATTGATTGTTACTCTGTGCGCCCGCAGCCTGAGGTACTTGAGCCAAGGTGTCTTCCCCGTGGATCGCAGCGAGCTGAACACGATGAGCTTCGAGCGGGCCCTCGAAAAAGCCACGTTCGCCCTCCTGTAGTCTAGCAGCGCCTCGTGCTCGTAGTGCGCCGTCACCGAGTACAGCACAACCTCCCTCTCCCTCCCCTGGTAGCCGTCCACGGTCTCAGACACCCTCAAGTCGAGCGCGCGTGAAGTTGCTAGAGAAGCTCACGTGCTTGCCGACAAGGCCTGCGAGCATCTCCTTCCGCGTCTGGTGCAAAACTTCAGCGAAGAGGTCGAAGGCGATCCCGTAACCGCGCGCCGCGCTCCTAGCGCGTGCTCAGAGTTGGCGCAACGCGCTCAGAGCATCCGCTGCGCGCTGCAAAGAGAGTATTTAAGCGTTTCAAATAGAATGCGGGGTGAGCGGAGCGAGTAGTATTGTGGCTGAGGTGGTAAACCTAATCGAGCGGCATAGTAGTTTTGTACAAGCTATGGTATCGATCATCATGGCAGTAATTGTATTATATTTCAACTGCGCGCGCGGCGGAGGGCGAGCCTCCGCCGAAAGCGGTCGAGCTCTCCCGAAAGGGCAGAGTCAAGATCGTCGCGTTCAAGAGCGCGGAGGAGCTAGCCGAAGAGCTGAGGAAGGCGCTAGCGTGACTGGGGCGCTGCGGAAAGCTTGGCTTAGCGCGCTGCTAGACTTAGCGCCTGCCGCTAGCCCCTAAGCGCGGTGAGGGACTTCAAGATCTCCGCCGCGCGCTAGCCTTGCTCCGTGCCGCCTATTTCTCGCTCACAGCGCGCGCGCGCGCACGATCACTCACCCCCCTGCTTCCCCCTGCCGCAGCCACCGCTCCACATCCTCCTCGCTGGGAGCGATCTCGAGTACCTCGGGCACGCGCTCAGAAAGGGCGCTCAGCTGCGCGAGGAACGAGCGCAGGTCGCGCGCCCTCAAGCGCTTGAGCCGCGCGATCAGCTGGTCGATCTCGGCAGCGAGCTCCGCGCCGGAGTACTTCTTCTTCAGCTGCAGGAGCCTGATCACCGCCCTAGTCTTTCAGGCTGAGAAGCTCACCCGCCCCCACCCCCTACTACTGCCTCCAAAAACATCGACCCAAGCGCGCGCTCAGATGTTCAGCGCCACGAGACGCTCGTGCTCAACGTCGTACGCATAGATGCGGAACGGGAACGCGTCTATGATGACGCACGCGCGCTTGCCGTCCACGCGCGCTATACGCCGCCCGCGGAGGTCGCGCAGCACCAACGCGAGTCTCCCGTAACCCACGTTGCTGATCTCGACATGATAGGGATATGCGTCCCACGCGATGTCGCTGAGGAACTTTTTGAGAACTTCCTCGTCCTCGTCATCCTCCACCCTCACCACGATCCGCACCTCGCTCGTTGCAGTACCTCCCACACCTTCCTTGGCGCCCAAGAGCACCTTCTTCTCTTCCCAGTACTGGCGCGCGAAGCCAAGAAGCTCCTCCCTGATCTCCCTCTTCCTCTCCTCCCACGCGCTCATCTGCTCTCACCTCCACACGCTCCGCCGAGCAGGGAGAGAACCTCCTCTACGAGCTCCGGGTTGACAGCGCGCGCTGAACAGGGTCGCGGTAAGGGTCGCGCGCGCTAGCGAGAGGGTTTGGCCCAAGGCTTGAGCGCGCCCCAAGACCCCCCTTTTCTTTCTTTTTTCCTTTTTCTCCCTTCCTCCCTGCGGACAAAACCGTTTTGCCAGCCAACACGCTTTTATACCGGGGCAGCCGAGAAGCGCAGGGGAATGAGGACTTGGGCCGGAGCGAGCGGTGAGCGCAGCTTTCCCCACCGACCTCCAGCGCAACGCTTTTATAACAGCCTTGGAACTATCTTCTGATGAACGCGCCGAGCGGGATGACGATGAACCCCGGTCAAACGGCTCGGCGCGGGATGGGGGAGGACGGAGGGGAGGGGCGGGCCCGCAGAAGCTCGAGCAGCAAGAGGGCAGCGAACACCGCTGAAGCGCGCAGCGCTTAGCAGAATCCGCCCCAAAACCCTTCTTTTTCTGCGCGCACCGCCTCTCCCACCCTCCCGCCGTAAAAAGCGGCTCCCCCGCAGAGGGGGAGCTGAGGAGGCGGCGCGCAGGCCCTTGGCCGCGCGCCGCCGAGGGGGCCGCCGTAGGGGCCCTTGGCCCCGAAAGCGGCTTGCGGCCTGTGAGCCCCCGCGGCTGAGCCCTTGGCTCGGCGGGGGCGAGGGGGCCGGCTTCCGGAGGCCCTTGGCCCCGAGGCCGGCCCTGCGCGCAGAAAGAGGGGAGGGGCGGCTCTCCGAGAGCACTCGAGCGCGCTTCCCGCAGCAGCCTGAGCGGCTTCTCCACCCCCTCCGCCTTCGGCACGCCGAGAGGGCGCCGCCGCGCGCGACCCAGCTCCCCACCGCGAGCAGTGGCCCGGTGAAGCCCCGCCCCCCAAGCGCCCGGGCTCCGACCCCTCCGCGCGCCCGAAAGGGGCGCCCCGGGCGCCACAGGGCCCGGGTATGCCAGAGGGGAGGAAGGCCCGGGCATCGAACGAAGGCCTGAGGGCTGGGGGGCGGGGCCCGAGGGCGAGCGATGCAGCGCCGGAAGCGATGCTGGGGGAGCTACTGGAGAGATCGAGGAAGGCTCTCGCCGACCTCGACAGCCTCTTCGACGAGACCAAAAGCTACTTCAATGAAGCTATTAACAGCATCGTAAGAGAATTTAAGTTAACAATAGAGGAAATAGATGAATTGAATAGGTTCAAGGAAACGCTATTAAAGTTGCTTGATCGAGCGCGCGAGCAAGCGTACATAAGGTTATCGGCGCTCATTGTGGCGCTCGAGAGACGCGCAGTAACAGTCGAGCGAGGTGGGAAGAAGACGTACCGCGTGCGGCCGGCGGGCGAAAGCTGGTTCGTGTCGGCGTGGCTGCCTCCGCGCGGGGGATGGCGCTTCATACTGTCCATACATGGCGTGAGCGGGGTGGCGGTGTTCCCAGACGTCGTGAAGTGGTCGCCGGCGGACTTGGAGAGCGCGCAAGCCGGGTGGCGGGCGTCCGACGAAAGCCGCACTAAAACGGGTAGACCGGAAATAGGGACAACGCGTCCGTGGCAGGTGCTCGCTTGGTCCGCCGTGCGCTACGGTCGCCTACACGTAGCGATCATAGCGCTGCACCTAAACAAGCGGGGGCCGTCGATAGAGTGGCATTTAACGGCCAAGGATTGGGTGCGGCAATGGCGCGGCCCTAGCGGCAAGCGCTTAGCGCGGGAGATCGCGAGGCGCACGCGTCTTGGTCTCCTGACGCTGTACTTAG
>JAJHRM010000255.1 GCA_020832965.1 Thermofilum sp.
CATTGCCTCAACACCCCCGCTCCCTCACTCGGGGGAGCAGTGCATGCATGAGAGGTGGCAAGGTGAGCGCGGCCGCCACGCGCTCCGCGTGTGCCTCGAACTCGGGGCTGAAGACGTCCGGAACCCTCCCCGAAACCCAGTCGAAGCCGTAGCTCGCTATACGTCGAGGATCACCGTGTACGGCATCTGGTCGAAGAGGCCCTCGTAGCCCCAGGAGCGCAGCCTCACCACCGTCTCCTCAACCCACGCCTCGAAGCCCCCGTAGCGGTCCCCCACCGCCCTCTCGTAAGGCGAGTAGCCGAGCGCCGGCGACCAGTCCCCCCGCGGGTCCACGTGGTTCACGCCCTTCGAGAAGAAGGCGCAGCCGAGCGGGTTCACCAGCCACCACCTCCCGCCGCGCTCGGCCACGTAGAAGAAGCCGCGCTTCTCGAACCCGTAGAGACCCCGGTACCCCCGAACGCGTTGTACCGGTCGAGCATCAGCCTGGGCCTCACGACCTCCACCTCGCGCCTCCCCAGGAGGCCCGCCGCTGAGAGCGCGGTGACCGCTATAAGCGTTGCCGCGGCCGAGAGTGCCACGGCCAACAGCGCCCCGGGAAGGCGACGCCCAGTAGCACTTGTGCGCCGCACGCGCCCCCACCCAATGGGTAGTAAAGTGCGATGGCTCGCACTGACTGTCGCAACTATAGATCTTCCAGTAACCTTTTCTCGTTAGCTAAAAACCATTTCTTAACTAACTCCTTTTGAGGACCATATGCTAAGTGCCCAGCGAATGAATCTAAGACCAAAACTCTAGCGCGTTTCAAAACATCCGAGTAGTAGTTAAAACTCACTTCATCGGTGTAAGGTATCATGGATGCTCTCTCATAGCTTCCTTTAGTTCTAAAATCCTCGAATGAAATGCGAGGGGGAGGGCTTACTAGCCCATAGGCATTTTTCAGAACGAAATCTTTTTCAAAAAGAATTAAACTTATGGAAAATCTTACTGGTATTGGTACCCAAGCGTCTTTATTTACTTTTTCAAAAATTTCCGCTACAGTGTTTAGAGGTATCGAATGTTCCCAAATCCAAATCGCTACACGAGCATCGTACCATATTTTCTGTCTGCTCCAATGCTTGTAAATATGCGGTTTTTCAAAGAGTTTAGTGTATTCCTCTATAAGATTCAATGTCTTAAGAAAGTAATAATATGAAACATTGTTAACATTTAGTATAGGAGCTACGAAACCCAGCTCTATTCCCTCTTCCTTTAGAACATTATACGCTTTTAACATATTTTTAAATGTGTTTTTAGTTACCAGAACATCATCATCCATTTTTATGATTTTATCGCTTTCTACTATGTGTTTTATAACAAAATTTTCTGCAGTTGCTATGTTGTTGGGAAAACTCTCGAAGTAACTCCAACCGTAATCCATCGATAATTTCATGCAAAGTTCGCTTTTCAGTCCACCTGGGTTGATCACTATTACATCTACATCGCCGCTGTACTCATACAATCTTCTAAATACTACTCGCCAGGCATAATCATGCGCGCCTGCCAACAATACCACAGTTACGTCTCCCGAACGTTTCCTTTGATCTAAGAATTTATATTTTTTGATATAGAAATTATAGTTTTGTTGCTCTCTTAAGTAAATTCTTCTTACGATGGCCATCCGAAAATCGCGGAACGTAACTTCGCCCCTAGCGATAGCTGCTAACCACATTGACAGCTTTTTTACGTTCGAAGCAGCATCACCGACCTGCGCTGTGCGCACCACGCGAACCACCCTAAATTCTATTTAGGAAGCAATATTTTTAAGAACTTTTCAGCTAAATGCCTGTTCCTCATTCTTCTGTAATCCGCGTGAAATTCGTACTTATCCAACCTGTGGAGCGCGGCCCACAGGTAGCCTGCTACGTTGACGATATGCGCTTTGAACTTTCTCCTTTCGTGCGGCCTTAGCCTCAGTACCCTGCTCGCGAAGGGCATGAGCGCGAGGAGGACGGGGGAGAGCCCCCACCTGTAGTACTCGACCCCGTACGCGAACTCGCGCGGTTTGTCGTAGCCGACCGGCGGCAAGCGGAGCCCCTCGTGGGAGGGGGGCCACGCTCCCATGGCCACGCTCTTCGCGCCCACATACCCGTCGTCGCAGTACTTTACAGGGTACGCACCCCCGAGAGCCGCTAGGAAGAAGGGCACGGAGATCAGCAAGGCAGCGCCGACGCCTGCGACAGGGGCCCGCGTTGACGTTAGGCGCGCTAGGTAGTCGCGGGGTAGCACGACGTCGCTGTCAACCTTGAACAGGTAATCGAAGCTCCTCAGCTCAACGCCGTGCTTTAACCGGAGGATCCGCAGCGCGGCGTTCACCGAGTAGCTCACTCTGATCGGCAGCGGCCAGCTACGCTTCACGGGCACAACAACGTTACGCAAGCCCTCTACGCCCAGCGGCTCGGCCGAAACCACGAACACCTCCTGCCCGACCCCTTCCTGCTCTACAACGCTGGCGAAGTTCCCCGCTTTGAAGTGGCTCCGATCCCTGCACATGTACAGCGTCAGCACGCGCATCCTCGCGCACCCTTCAGCGTTCTAGCGCGCTCAGCCCCACCGCACTAACACTACTAACACTATTTATATGCCGCGCTCCCCCCGAGGCCGACGCTCCGGATGGCTGCAATGTCGTACGATTTCGCGGTGCTCGGGTGCGGGCGGGAGCTGTGGCTGCGATGCTCTTGAAAGAGCGCTTTCCATCGTCTTCCCTCCTCGTGCTTGAAGCCGAGAAGCGCGAGGGAGGGCTGCTGCGGAGCGAGCATGTGGGCGGTTTCACGTTCGATGTGGGCGGCTCCCATGTGATATTTTCCAGAAACCGCGCGCTCGAGCGCGCGGAGGAAACCTAAAATTATTGTTAGCTAAGCACCTCGTTCCAAGGGGTTTGTCATGTCCTACACGGTGATAATGGCTGCACACAACGAGGAGAAGTACATAGGGAGAGCTCTGAGCTCGGTGTTCAGTCAAACCCTCAGGCCCTCCGAGGTCATCGTTGTCCTGGACAGGTGTTCCGATGGTACGGGCGAGATCGCTAAGAAGTACCCAGTCACAATAGTTGAGAAGAAAGAAAAGAGGTGGGTGTTTTCCTACTCGGAAAACCTGGAGACCGCCAGAAGGATGGTAAAGACCCCCCTCTTTGCGATTGTGGATGCCGATGTAGAGCTTGAACCCAACTACTTCGAGGTGCTCTTCTCGGAGATCGACGAGGAGACGGGCTGCATCAGCGGCAAGGTGGTCACGAGGAGCCGCACTCTTCTGGGTAGGCTTCTCTCGCTCTGGGAGAAGACGTACAAGATAGCCCTGGAGAAACGGCCTAGAGGGTGCGCCTTGCTTGTCAGGAACGACCTAGTCGAGAGGATTGGGGGAATAAGGGATGTTCCAGCGCCAGACACCTACATCCAGGACCAGGTGAAGAGGCTTGGCTTCAAGGTAAGGGTTGTGGAGCGCGTGAGGGCATACCACGTGAGGGACGTCACTCTCAGGAGGGCGCTGAAAACCCAGTTCAGCGCAGGAGTCGCCAGATACCTAATGGGAAAGGGCCTTCTGAGAACCCTGGGACACTCCATAGTCCGGCTAAGGCCGCTGGTGATCGTGGGGTATCTTTACGCTATGCTCTCAAGTGAAAAACGTATGCTTAAAAGGAAGCTCGAGCTAGAGACAGCTTTAAAACCTTATTGATGCGCAGGCGCGCGGGACACCCTGAGCGGCCAGACGTACGCGCGCCCACACCTGAGGGAGGATCGGCTTCCCTAAGTCTTGGCTCCGCCACGGCTAGGGCTCGTACACGTAGACCGCTATGTCCTGGAAGGTCTTCAGGGGTTTGAACTGGGGCGGGGGCCTGGTCATGTTGTACCAGGTTGTGCTCACCCACCATATCGTGTACACGGTGGCGTTCTGGGAGCTAGCCGCCCACAGGAGGAGCTGCGACACGTTCTGCCTGAGGGGTGAGGAGAGCTTCTGCTCGTTCACCCTGACCAGCCTGGTGTTCCTGGCGTAGAGCTGGGCCCAGTTGTGGAAGGCCTCGTGGAGCACCAGCACC
>JAJHRM010000256.1 GCA_020832965.1 Thermofilum sp.
TACTGGAAGGTTTTCAGGCTCAGAGAACTTATGATAGAACCCAAGCTCGAGTAGGTGACCAGTGGTGAAGGTGAAAAGCTTAATTCTTAATGTTGTCGGTTTGCTAGTAGCATTGATACCGCTGGTCCCCCTCAGCTTGTTGATAGCACTTGCCTTTAGCGAGAGCCAAGTATACGTGAAGGGCTTCACTCTCAAAAATTTCGAGTTTTTGAAGGGAGGCATCCTCTTCGCAAATGACCCAGTGTACAGCAAACTTTACCCAAATGTGTATGCTGTAGCATTTAACACTTTCCTACTCGCCATCGGTAATATGCTTATCGTTGTGCTAATTTCTTCGATGGCAGGCTATGTCATTTCAAGGTACAGTTTTAGGGGTAGAAGTGCCCTTCTGGGGTCATTTCTAGTAATACACGGGGTCCCCGCCTCGGTGCTGCTTATTGCTCTCTACTACCTGCTAAAGAGCCTCGGATTACTAAACACACTCCTGGGAGTAATCTTCGTCAAGGTCGCTGTGGATACGCCCCTGGGCGTGTGGGTCTTGAAGGGGTTTTACGACGGTATCCCCTGGGACATTGAAATAGCGAGCCTCGTAGACGGGGCCAGTAGGCTCGGGACCTTCAGGAGGATAATGCTGCCACTTGTAGCTCCCGGAATCTTCGCTGTGGGGCTCTTCTCATTCCTAAGCGGGTGGGGCGAGTACATATTCGTGTACACGTTTATTCATACTTCACAGAACTGGACTTTCTCGATGCTTATTCAGAGCCTTGTAGGAGAAATGGGCGGTATAAACCTTGCACTAATAGCGGCTCTGAGCATGATATATTTAATACCTGTAATCGTGATATTCGTGGTGGGCGAGAAATACCTAGTCCGTGTAACAATTGGTGGTGTAAAGGGGTGACCTGAATGGTTAAGGTCACGCTTGAAAATATCACTAAAACGTTTAGAGGAGGAGTTAACGCCGTGAGAAACCTCAACCTTACAGTAAACGACAAGGAATTCATGGTTCTCCTAGGTCCTTCGGGGTGCGGTAAAACGACAACGCTACTACTTATTGCAGGGGTATATAAGCCGACAACTGGCTACATTTACTTTGATGACAAGATAGTAAACGACCTGGAGCCTAAGGACAGGAACATAGGCATGGTTTTCCAGAGCTATGCCCTGTACCCGCATATGAGCGTATACGAGAACATCGCCTTCCCGCTGAAGCTGAAGAAGCTGCCCAAGGAGGAGATAGATAGAAAAGTTAAGGAAGTTGCATCAATGCTTAGAATAGACAATTTGCTCAACCGACACCCACGCCAGCTGAGCGGTGGGCAGCAGCAGAGGGTTGCCCTCGCGCGCGCAATAGTCAAGGAGCCAAGCCTGTTCTTGATGGACGAGCCGCTCAGCAACCTTGACGCCAAGATACGTGTCGAAGTAAGGGCGGAGCTGAAGAGGCTTCAAAAAGACCTAGGCATAACGACGATATACGTGACCCACGACCAAGCTGAAGCACTAAGCCTCGCTGACAGGATAGCAGTCCTCAACGAGGGTGTCCTCCAACAGGTCGGAACACCCGACGAACTCTACAACAAGCCTCTCAACACATTTGTTGCTGGATTCATTGGTGCACCCGCAGCCAACATAATAGACGCTAGCATCGTCGAAGAAAAGGAAGCGCTATACTTCGAAATGCTTGGAGCAAGGTTCCCAGCACCGAAGGATTACGCGGAAGTTCTAAGAAACGAGGCGAAAGTCTACTTCATGGCGAGGCCGGAGGACGTCAGGATCACTGAAGGAAAGGGATTCACCATATACTCCATAGAGTGGCTCGGGAGAGAAGCCTTCGCACACGTAAAAGCACCCGACGGCACACTCCTAAGAGTAACCCTACCAGCCGAATTCAAACTCACAGTAGGACAAGAGGTGGGAGTAACCTTTAACTACGCGAAGACGCACGTGTACAAAAGCACGGGAGAATTAATAATTTAGAGAAAACAGGAAAAAACATTTTTTGTTGAATAAAGTATTCTATAATTGCTGACCGAGATCACGGCACAGGATCCTAGCGTTCGCCCTAGGATATCTTCCATCCTGTCAATGAAGATGTAGCGAGAGCGCGCGAGCATGAAGCCTTCGCGTGCTCCTAGATGATCGTGTCGTCTGCACTCATCGCTTTTTCACTTGACTTCGTGTACTTTCTGCCAGATACAAATTTCCAGAACATCCACGTGTACGTTTCCTCCACTCCGGGTGGACACATAAGCCCAGGCAAAGGAACACTTACTTTAAATCCCCCAATTGTAGCCAGCAGTGCAGCCCTCCTGCCCCCAGAGTACTGCCCAACAATTATAGCACTGTTCTTGTCGATAACTACGAAGTGCGTGCCAGGGATTCTTGCGGCTAGGCGGGAAGCTGCATGCGACCTCCACCCCTCCAAATAGTACACCTCCACTGGTCTCTCGGGGTCAGAGTAGTACGGGTAGGCGTAGTTACCTGTCCATAGAGGCATGACATGGTCCCGGATATGGCGGGTTAAAGCCTGGGGCGAAATAGGCCTGAGTGAGGGGTCTTCTCTCCTCGCCTCCTCATAGGCAGCCTTAAACCTCTTAAAGGGGGAGTTGAGTTTCTTGGACAGAACTGCGAGGTCAACTTTGTCGGGGACCCGAAAGAGTGGCTCCTCCTCTGGAAGCTCCATGAAATCCATTACGCCGGGGTAATCCTGCGGCTTAAACCCGTAACCTGCCTTTACGAGTAGCTTGTCCGGTATCCAGTAGGAGAACTCTACACCCCTGACCACATAAAGTGGTTTAAAAGCATTCAGGAACTCGTCCAGGAAATTGCTGCCCACGAGGCCGACCACAAGGTATACTCTCTCTATGCCCTCAAGCGGAAAAACTTTCAACACAAATGGGGGGAGCTCTACGGGCACCCTCTCCGTGAATACACCTACAACTCTTAACCCTATCCTATGAAAACTTACACCCCACCTAAGCCTCCACTTTGCCCCTTGCCCACGAAGCACCTTCTTCAGCTTCTCCTTGCTCAGACCAGTTATGCGGCTGAGCGACTCGAAGCTACGGGCAAACCGGAAAGCAGTGAACAGCTCTACTGTCGCTTCGTCCATCAGCGCGCCGCGCGCCATCTGTTACCCCGCCTTTTCGCAGGGGTTATGGTTACTCCGCCGGGCATGGCTAGGAAGCTGAGCGCCCTTATACGCTTTGGCAGCTCCGCCTTTATGCCGAGCGCCTCCAGCCCCCTTGCCATGATGTTCAGGGCAGCGTTGATGTCCGTGTGCAATGTGTGCCCATGCGGGCAAGTGACCAGCCCCCTCGGACTCCTCACGACCTCGCACCCGTGGTAAGCGCACTCCCTCGATGTCCCGTCCTCGCTCACTGCGAACACGGCGATGCCAGCGTTCTCCAGCGTCGTTGCAAGCCTCATCAGCTGCTTGCGCTGAGACCATGCATTGGTATTGCCCTTCCCAGGCTTGTCCTGCGAGATGTTCCAGGGGTAGCCGATGAACACAATGCCAATATCCCTCCTAAGTGCTTCGTTCTTAAGGTGCGCCGCAGTGTTGGCGAACGTCTGGTCGCGGCGCCTCCCCCTCTTCTCGAACAGCCTCCTCCTCTCCTCCCGCAGCACTGCCTCGTCAGCCTCCTCCAGCCCTGACAGGGCTTTGTCGATCTCCGCTATTTTCCTCTCGTAGTAGAAGTAGTCGCTCTTCAGCACGTTGCCCTTGTACAGCAGCGCCGTGCCATCGCTCGTGACCGCAGCTACGAGCACCTCCCTTCCCAGGTCTATCCCCATGAAGCCGTGCCCGCTATGCCTCCTCTCCAGCACTACCTTCACGCTGATGTGCGCGTACCACCTCTTCTTCACGGCGTCGTATATTATCTCCATCCTCCCCCTCTTCGCTCCAGGCTTCGAAAGCCATCGTAGCTTGCCGGTGAACAGGATGTCCACGTTCCAGTACCCCAGTCGGATCACCTTCCTCTCCACGTCAACCCTGTAGTTGTCTGCGCGGACGATGACGATCGGCACCCTCTCGCCGCCTCTCTTCCTGTAGCCAGGAGGCCTCGG
>JAJHRM010000257.1 GCA_020832965.1 Thermofilum sp.
AAAATTCAACATCTATTTTGTACATGCAATGTACGCCATGCTCTTTTCTGCAGCTTTCGTAAGACATCATAATAAGGTTTCTGAGCAATTTCACTAATAACCCGGAATTGCCATGCGTAATTGTATATAATAATTCAATAATTCTATGATCATCAATTATTGCATAAGAATCTTTTCTGCATATATATTTTATTAAAGCTTTAGCATATTCAACAA
This sequence comes from Thermofilum sp., assembly GCA_020832965.1. The sequence goes on from JAJHRM010000257.1 coordinate 217, forward strand.
ATTCGATTTTGTTGAGGGGATAAATTTCACAGATATCTACTCGCCTCAACAACCATCCACTAAAGCCCATACCCGCAAGTTTCCCATTGATAAGATTCCAGGCGTAAGGAGTGACAAACAATACTAGATGCATCCTTCCTTTTATTTCTTTTCCAAAATATGTTTCCTCCCCCGTTAAAAATTCTTTAAGCATGTTTATGAAAACGTCGCTTAGTTTCTTTCCTCGTATTGGGGGTTCGTTGTCCAGTCCTATGATGCCTTCCACTTCATCTACTAATAGTATCAAAGGTTTATCGTAATCAGCATTCTTTTCGTTAACGTAAGCTGTAAAAACTCTATCGAATGCTTCAATAGGATCTAATTTTTCGTCGTTATTGCATAAATTTTTAACATATTTTATTAAATCTCCAAATGTAACGTTTTCACATAATAATCCCTCCTGTTCTATAATTTTAGGAAAGATGGCTCTTGCAAAAGTAGTTTTCCCGGAACCCCATTCGCCGCTAAGGACAAAAATTCTACTCGCTCCATCTTTTGAAGATTTTTTAGCTTCTTCGAGCCAGAGTCGAAACGTCTTTTTTACCCTTTCAGATCTGCGGGGGCTCCATTCCATGACAAGTTTTTCCAATTGCTCAAGAGGTATTCTTTCGCTGGCCTCGTCCAGATATTCGGGCTCCTGCTCGAGCGGTACAATGTTTGTAGCCTGCATCATAGAATCCCTTATTTACGTTAAGCTACTGTATTTATGGCTTACTCTGCGATCGATTTTCACAAATACGGGGTAGGGGAATACGTTCATCTGGCCTGTTAGGACGGCGAGACCGGGTTCCATGTAGGTCAACCTGCGTTCGATGTACCTAGGTAGACCTCCCGTCACGGTGGAAACGAATCTCACGTCGCCGGGTGCCACCCTGTGGATGATGAAGGTGTTCATCATGGACATTACTATCGGGTCGACATAGCTTGGTCTTTGGGTTACGAGGCCTAGGCATAAGCCGAACTTTCTCCCCTGGGTTGCGACGGAGGCTAGGATCTTCTTTGCCACGCTGAAGCCTACAGGGTAGACCTGGATATTCGGCGCGTAGTTTTGCGCCTCCTCTATCACGAAGAGGAGGAGCCTGTTTTCGCCCTTAACTCGGTAAGCTGTGAATTTTTTGAAGAGCAGCGCGAGTACGTTTCCCACAACGAACTGTTTTACCGATAAGTCGACACCTGTCGCACCTTCGGTCGAGAAATCTAGTATTACTAGCTTAGGACTCTTTGGGTTGGTAATTTCATCTATGAAATCTTCGTTTATAGTAGCTTTTGCTCCATAGCGAGGAATTATTTTATACTTTTTAATCATCAAATCGTGAAAGTTCATAAGCGCCCTCAGTACAGCATCGGCAGTTGCGCTATGTACTTTTTTAGTTTCCTTATCTTCCTCTATTAACTCTTCTAGTTTTTTTATTTCATGTATTACGCAGTTATAGTCAATTTTTTCTTCACTTCTTGCGCATAAGTGAATTTTTTCTCTTAATCTATCGATATCGCTTAGCAGGGTTGAAAGATAGTTCAATTGTAGCTCAGCTCCCTCCAACTTCCCAGCATGGTATATGGCTATTATGGTTTCTGCAATTTCAGTAGGCGAAAAAGCATTTAAGTCAATTTTTATATTTTTTAATTTTGAATTCTGATGAAAAGGTTTTTTATTTTCAGCTTCTGAACCTTCAAAATATAATCTTATTACTTCAGAATAACTTTTTACGAGATTTGGATTTTCGTAATAATCTAGGTAATCTCCATTTGCATCCACTATCATGGCTGGTATCGTTTTGTACTCTTCTAGAAAACCAATACCCTCTAATGTTCCAAGCTTTTCTATTATTTTCCCCATTGTATTGGATTTCCCACTTCCGGTAGTTCCTATGACCGCAAAATGCATATTTATATTTCTCAAATCTATTAGCGCAGGAAGTTTCCGGTCTTCGCTCTCATACCCGTACATCCTGCCAACTTCTATGTAGTAGTCCGGCTTTTGCCCCGTCGACAAGTCGTAACGATAAAGGGGTCGTAAATCGTCAAGCGTTGCGTCGTACACGGGATCGCCCGGTAAAGGCGGTTTGTCCGCGTTAGCGAGCCCCCCTTGTGTAAGGATGCCTAGTATTCGAACGGCGGCTACTGTGAAGCGGCGCGCGACCTCTTCAGGAGGTAAGAGCCCCTCCCTCAAGGCTTCGGCCCATATTTCGCCTCTTTCGTAGTATTCGTTGTAGTGCGAGATCTCCGTAATTTCCGCTAAATACGTTAATCCCTGTTTAGAATTTATCGTTACGAACATTCCCTCTTTTATGCTAACTTCTGCATCCTTTAGCGGCTGGAAGTACGCAAAACTGCTGCGCGCGCGAGATAGCACGTAACCTAGCTCTTTCCTGCCGCTGGTAAGCTTCGGCTCGCTTGCCATCTGCCCACACCTCGCTGTTATTCTACGAGTCCTTTAGCTAAATCGATTGCGTCTCTCGCCTCCAACGAAGGTCTCCTGCTAAGGCTCGCCGTGAGAAATCTCGAAGTAGCTTCTTTCACAACTTTTCTCGCTGCCGATCTCGGTATTGTGCAGGCTTTGTGTGCTAGAATCACGGGAGTGGGGACGCTGTGTCCAGGTAGCGCTGCTGCGGCAATGTACTTAGCGCTTTTCCATGCGCACGTCTCCAGTTCAGCATCGGACGGTTCGTGGTCAAAAGGTATTTCTACTCTAAGCACTCTTTTCCTTGGATCCTTTAATCTAGGCAAAATATAGAACGAATATATGTATAATCCATACTTTTTATATACAGAATAATCCGTATTATAAGGCAATTCATATGGTTTCGTTGCTAAGATTACTTCTTCATCCTCGCTTTTAGCCAATCCTCTTAGGAACGATGAAATGTATTGAGATTTGAAAATTAACGTTGCTAAAGTATAATCGTTAAGTTTTTGCAAAACATCGTGCTCTGCCCCATCCACTGAGCATAGGTTAGATACTAACGAATTTCCTTCTATTTTTTTCACTATCCCCAAAGTCAAAATATTATTTTTTATACCATCAAGAATAGTTTCTGCCCTTCTCTTTATATATTCGTTTTCATAACTTTCTCTCAATTTCTGGTTCCTGCGTGGAAAAGTCGGAGGATCAACGAGGGGGCCGTCCATGAACACTATTTTTTCTCCATTATCCTCATACATTTCCATAATTTTTGACATACATTCTTCCATCATTTTTACTTCTAATTTAAACATTTCCATTTTTAATTCATAATAAGCATTTTCAGCGTTCGCTTGTTCGGGGGCTTGAGCAATACTTGAACTAAGAATTTTTACTGGGTTTTCTGTTACACCTTTTGTTATTATCGCTGCTGCGGAGACCGCCGAGATTAAGTAAGGACCCAACCTGACGGGGGGTGTTATGCTACTATCTACGCCTGCAAAAACTGTATCTTTTTGAATTTTCTTCAGCTCGTCGGTGTTGACTTTGTATTTGTTCCACTTGCTACTAAATAATAATGCTTTATCAGCAAACTTTACAACAATTCTAGATATATTGTCTATCTCTACTGCTAGGTCATCGATTTGATCTCGCAGCAGGCGCAGTATTTTGACCCAGTGGGCTGCCCCCAGAGTGACTTTCTTCCTTCGCGAAGCCGCGTAAGCCATGGTGCTCAATACTTTCGGTGCTTTAAAGTATATAAAAGTTAGCTCGCCATTATGCCCCCCCACTCGAGAGTCTCAACGGGGGTTCTCGGCGGATCTCGCTGCTTCTTGAAGGAGTTCGCCCAGATACTTTTGGGCTAGGGGGTGTGCCACCCCGTAGAAGTCCCAGGCACCTCTCCCTCTGA
>JAJHRM010000258.1 GCA_020832965.1 Thermofilum sp.
TCTACCTGCTGAAGAGCAGGATTCTGCGCCCTACTCTTTACGAGCTCCTGTACGGGAAGAAGCCGGGCTACGAGTACCTAAGGCTGGAAGACATCGAGAGGATACCCCTATCCGAGCTCAGGAGAAAGCTCAGAGAGCACTACGAGGTGCTGAGACGAGTTACCTCAAACCCTGCTCTGCTGAAGAAACTCGCACAGGGCAAACCTTTAGTTAGCCCATCTTACGGAACTTAGTCACAATAGCCCACATAATATGCTTAATTACGCTTACTCCTCTGTCGAAGAACTGGTTAACGTATACATCTTAACATATACATCATACCTTGTACGTCTCAGTTATCGAGCTTAGCCAGCTTTAGAGAAGAAAAAGAGACTAATTAGAGATTAGAAACTAATAATGGCCTTTAGCATCTTGAGAGAACTTTCAGCGGCATCTGGCGCGAGTCAGCGTAAACAATTAGCACGCTAGCTTGTTAGAGCTTTTTCCCAGAGTGCTTAGTCATGCTTTCACAAGGGCTTATTTGGCGCGCTACGTACTGCCTAGCTAAGCAGCAGAAGAGAGTAAAGACCCAGCAGAGGAAGTTTGCCACGCCTTACTTCACCTAAGAATAAGAATAAATGTTACTAAAGCGCCTGTCACCCACTCTCTACTATGTCTACTTCCAGCAAGCCGACTAGGCGACTGGAAGCGCGTGGAGCCCGGCTACGAGTACTTTGAATTTGTAAGGTATTTACAGGAGTAATTTTAAGCTCCTGAAGCGTACTGCCTTAGATATTAACACTGCTTAGGGGGGTCATGCACGAAAGCAATTAATAGCTTTGGACCCCGTAAGTGTGATGGCTCACGTACGGTCGGTCGTCCCGACTCCGCAGCTAAGGAACTGGCTAGGGCTAGAGAACATCGAGAAGACGATCGACGAAGCGGAATTCTGGGTTTCTGCAGGCGAGCGAGAGCACTGGGAGTGGAGCCTCAGCTACATGCGGAGCTTCGAGGAGGGCTGCACATACTGGGGTGCGCGCATCGAAGCTCAAGAGCTCTCGGAGATTCTCCAAGCCCAGCGGAGGGGCATGGTCGGCATGGCCCTGAAGCTTCTCGAGAGCGTGGGCGCGAGGAGGCCGAACATCGTGCTCTTTTACGTCAACGAGGTGGGCGTCGTCGGAGCTGGCCTAGTTGTTCAGTGCGAGTTCGACTTCCTCAACCTGTTCTGGCCAAGCGAGAGGAGGAGGGGCGACGGGGTGGAGTTCCCGTTCCGGTTTAAGATGAGGGTGCTCTGGCTGACGGAGGGCCTGCGCGGGGACCCCGAGCTCACGGAGAAGCTGAAGAACTACACTAGAAGCGGGCTCCAGCACGTAGCCGATTCTAGGGTCGTCGCTGAGATCCGCCTGCTGTTAAAGAAAAAGGTGCGCGGGTATATGCTACGAGCCCCACGAGCAGTTAGCCCGGGTGCACGGCTACAGGAGCTGACGGAGGGAACTCTCTCGGAGGTGCTGGAGAAGCGGGGGCTCCGCTTTGACCCGAGCGTGGTCAGGCAGGTAGTGGCGGCGCTGAAGAGCGGGAAGCACCTGCTCCTCGTCGGCCCCCCGGGCACCGGCAAGACCTCGCTGGCCCGTGCGGTCGCCGAAGCCTGCGGCGTGAAGCTCGTCGAGAAGACTGCTTCGAGCGAGTGGAGCAGGGTGGACGCGGTCGGGGGCCCCGTGTTCGTGGGCGGGGAGGTCCACTGGAGGTCCGGCGCCCTAGTCGAGGCGCTCGCCGAGCACCTGGCGGGCGGAGGAGCCATGCTGCTCATCGACGAGATCAACAGGGCGAACATGGACAGGGCTTTCGGCGAGTTCTTCACGGTGTTCGGCGGCGAGCCGGGCGAGTGGGCGCTGCCGGAGATGCTGCTGCGCGAGATGGAGGTCTACGAGGAGCAGGGTAAGATCGACCGCTGGGGCAGGGTGCTGCTGGAGGAGTGGAGGAGGCAGGGAGCCTCGGGGTCGCTCAAGGTGCCGGAGGACTTCAGGGTGATCGCCACGATGAACGTGTTCGACAGGCGCTACCTCTTCACGCTCGGCTACGCCCTGCTCAGGCGTTTCGCTGTAGTAGAGGTAAGGAACCCCGACGATGGGACTATAAGAGAAACCCTGGGGAAGCGCTGCGATAACAGCGATATAGCCAACGAGGTGTTCTCGTTTTATAAGGAGTTAAAGAACCACGAAGAGTTAAGGAAGGTAGGCTTTGAGATTGGGCTTGCGCTTCTTATCGATGCGACCAAGCTTGCGTGCAGTCTAATGAAGCAGGGTGAAAATCCGAAAGACTGTGTAGACGCAGCGGTTAAAATGATCATAGTTCCTCAGCTTGAGGGGCTCATGCCTTCGCAGCTAAAAGCTATTAGGGAGATTTTGACAAAAAAAGGTTACACAAGTTCTCAGGAGTTCTTCCGCCAACTTTACCCAGAGGCTGAAGGTTTGTGAGCAGGGACTGTACCACCAGTGACGCAGAGGCTAAGTTCATGGCCGAGTTTGCATTGGGTACGCTTCTTGCTCTTTACAAGAGGTTTAAGCTTGATAGGAGACTGAGGCTAAGGAATGTTGACAGCGATATCATAATAGGTGGGGATGTTGCCGCTGCTTTCAAGTTTCTTCACACTTTGGGCGAGCTTTCAACTATAATTAGGGAAATCCTGAGGAGGATGTCGGCGATAGTGATCGAGGAGCTGGGGATTTCGGGTAGTGCGAGAGGGAGGATCGCCGTCAGGCTAGCTTCAAAGTACTTGCCCATGGCCTTACCCGTCTACAGGACAAAGCTGGAGCTCGAGACTCCTGCGAACCTGTTGCTGGCAGCGACACTAATTGAGCTGCGCAACCAGCTGCGAGAGCTTGTTGAGCGTTTACCCTCGGCTCATCCACTTTTAGAGCTTCTTCGCGAGTCTGCTGTGGAGAATCTGCGGGAACTAATGCTGGTGTGCGAGTACCTGCTCTACGAGCCTGTGCTGAAATCTCTTCTGGTAAAAGCGCAGCTAATTGCCGGCAACCCCAGGCGGCTCGAGGAGCTTGAGAGGGAGGTGGAGCTCGAGGCTTTTAGGAGACCGCGTGAGCTTAGGGCTTACTTGCGCCTGCTTGAGCTGCGCAAGCTTCTAAGGAAGGATCTTCAACTGCTTAGAGAGGAGGTTGAAGAGCTAGGTAAGACTTTAACGCTCTCGCTGAGCTTCAACAAGCTTTACGAGCTCTACGGTCTATCCTTGCTTCTCATAGCCCTCGTAGAGGTTCTTAGACCGAAGCGCATAAAGGTAGCTTGCAATGAGCGGGAGTTGAGGCTGTACTCGAACCTTGGTACAGTCTCTGTCTTCTATAACGCTCTTCCCGAGAGCTTAGAATCCAGAGTTGCGAGAGCGAAGGCTATGGGGCTTATCGATGGAGAGCTGGGCAAAGAGATCTCAGCAAAGCTGCGGGGTCTTCCCGATACTGTAGTTGTCAGAGTACAGGGAAACGATGGGAGAAGCACCCTCCTTTTGCTGGACTACAAGTACACGCGCAACTATAGTTACCTCTCACAGGCGCGCTTTAAAATGCTGGCTTATCTCTATGAGTTTAACGTCAACTACGGTGTAGTCGTGGCGCCTAGGCCTCAGGAGGGGGGCGAAGAAGACGATGAAGCGTATGAGCATAAAGGGTTCTATGACAAGATAGCTGAGTACCAAGGGGCGTATATACTTATCGATAATAATGGTAAGGTTCTCGCAATAGTCTATGCGGATCCTTGCAAAGATGCTGTTGAAAGTTCTGTTAAAGCATTAAAAGTTATTATAAAACTCTTGCTGATATCTAATAACTGATTGATGCCAATTGCACTGAAGCTCGCTAAAGTAGCGAGATCCTTGGTAAGCTCTATTTGGTCTTCATGAATAGGGCAGGGCTTGGGGTTCTTCGAGTAGGAGAGGGTGTGTCTCTGCGCAACCTTATAAGCGCTGCGAGTGTATGAAGGGAGGAGCGGGGGTGTGCGCGGAGGCTGGTGGGCTGGAGGGCTTGCTGCTTGGGAACTGGGGGGAGCTTGTCGCGCTGGGCTCTGACGAGAGGGTGGTGGGGGT
>JAJHRM010000259.1 GCA_020832965.1 Thermofilum sp.
GTACTTCTCCCTGATGCTCATCGGTATCGTGAACTGGCGCGAGTCTGTGTGTCGCGTCCTTAGGAGCTCGGCGTTGAAGACGATCTCCACGCCCTTATACTCGAGCGTGATGCACGCCACCCGCGCGTTTTGCAGGCCGAGGGCTCTCACTAATTCGGCCGGGATTAAAACCTGGTTGTTGATGTATACTTTCGCCTCGTAGGGGAGCCGCTCTACGCTCTTTTTACGCTCGCTTTCCTCTACTACTTTTCTGGGAGCAGCGACTCCTCCCCCGCGCAGCTCCTGCCGCAGAGCCTCGCTTTCCTCTACTACTTTTCTGGAGGGGAGCACGCTTAGAGTGAGGCCGGCGCGTTTGGTATCTCTTGTTTCAGCATAATACGCAGTCCTTTGGAGGGACGCTAGACCCAGTAGATCCCTCAGCACGTCGTCGACAGTTCTGTAACCGCCCTCGATCTTCATCCTCATTATTTCCCTCCATACTTCTTCGCTGACGTTGAGCACCTTCTTGAACTTGATCGGTTTCCCTCTAGTCTTACCTTTCGCTTGCATGCCCACCAGGTCTATCGGTAAGTAATTTCATAAAAATTTATCGGAATGCGTGCATGCAAGTAACCGCCCTGCGGCGCTATGTCAGCGGCTTTGCTGGGCAGTCTAGACCATCACCGTTTGCACACACGCGCTTCTCCGACCTGCTGCTAGCTGAGGAACAAGCGGCTTTAATTGGATCGCTTCTTTTCTCCTCGAGCCGAACAATCTTTTATGGAAAATGTAGAAAAATAAAATTTAAATGGTATTAATCGGACTTTTTGGTTGACTCTTTTTGATAAGACTTTATCCTCTCTCGCCTTTCTTTTATAGATACCTTAATTTCCTCGATCAGTGTTCTCAGGTCAGCAGATTGACCGGTGGGTAAGCGATCGATGCCGAGCGCGTAAGCCATGATTGCGGGCTTCAGCACGTACTCTCCGGCTCCGAGCTTCTCGTATAGCCCGTACTCGCTTAGCGTCGTTAGGAAGGAGCTAGCTTTCTGCCGAAGTGCTTTCTCGTCCCGCCCTTCGAGCTCGAGGGTTTTAGCGACTTCTAGGTACACGCTGCGCCTTATGACGAAGTACCCTTCCTCGAGAAGCTTTATGAACCTCTCAAGCCACTTCGCCTGAGAAGTGACGAGGAAGCGGTTATCGATCTTTTCCCTCTTCAGCGCGCTGACGAAATCCTTAATCCTAGGCTCCATTATTTTATAGAATTCCTTTGGAGGTATGGGTCCCGGCTTCCCGCCGAGCTCGGCGATCGCTAACCTGTGTATCTGGATCACCGCCCTAGGGGTGGGCAGAACTTCTGAGAGCAAGTGCAGAATGTCGCGGTGCAGCACTAGGTTGTACCGCATAGCGAGCAGCTCTAGGTCGACAGCTCCCCAGCTGAGCTTAGCCTCGTAGTCGTAAACTATGTGCGCCCTTACGAGCGGGAAATTCTCCGGTGACTGAACTCCGAGCCTCTGGAAAACATCTCTTATCCGGGGTTCCCGCTCATAACCCATCTTTACTAGCTCTGCGATGCTCTTCGTCGTCGCTACGATGAACGCGCCGTTGTATAGGTGACCTCGAGTTAGCTCAAGGTATTTCTCAGCAAATGTAGCGAACGCCGCTCGAGACTCGCTACTCCTGAGACCATCTCCAGTGAGCACCACCCGCTCGAACTCATCGAATATTAGGAGTGGGTAGTAACCTTGTTCATTGAACTTTTGTATTATTTTAAAGAATTCTTCCGTTTGCTGCTCAGCCTTTCTTGCTCTCGATGATGCTTGATCAACTTCTTTTTTCAACCATTCTAGGAGGTTATTTTTCTTCTTCCAATCATCTGGTTTGCCTACAATATTAGGTTTAGCAATCCTTTTTCCAATATAATTTTCCACGTCATTAATGTAACTTTTAAGCGCATCAAGCAGGAGAAAGTCCATTTCTCCTAGGTAAAAATAGATGGGAAATAGATTTGAAAGTTCCTCCTTTGTTAGGATATCGTGAGCAATTTTCCTGAGGAGAAAAGTTTTGCCGCTACCGTACAGCCCTTCGACGTAGATTGCAGCGAAATTCTTAGTACCCTTCGCAACGCTCGAAAGCTCGCTCGAAATCCTCCTGTAAGCTGCACCTACAGAACCTATATCGGCGCTTAGTTCCCCTAAAATTTCAGGAGGGTAGTTTTCAGCTTTAGGTTGCAGCTCCACCAAGCCCCCTGAAACGGGGCTCTCCGCCGCCACCCCCCTCCCTATTCACCTAAAATTCCTGATAAAAATGCCTTACGCAGAACAAGAGCCTAAGAGAATGCATGGTCAGTTATCCTTAGTCAAGGATATGAGGTCGCGCGCCAAGGGGTTTGCGGCGGGAGCATGTCGGTGAGCATGGGCTTCCTAATCCCCCGTAAGAGCAACGAGGCTAGGGTGGAGGGGATCGAGCTCATGTGCAAACCGCGAATAAGGAGGAGGAAAGCCCTGAGCAGGAGGTCTCGAAAAGATATTCCCGAATTTTTAAGGTACGAGCTCGCCGCCCTGCTAGCGTCAGCGGGTAAGGATCCTATACCTGGTTACGTTCACTTTATCACAGCGGAGATCATCGATAAGATTTTGAACGAAAAATCTGTTATTAAGAATTTTGCCGACCTCGTAAGGGATGTGCGAAGCACGCTGGTAAGCATGGGCTTACCAGAGGTGAAAGGACTCACCCTGAGGGAGGACCTGAACGTCCTCGCCCACCTCCTGAGGGGGCTAGGCTGCATCGAAATATTCGAAAAAGGTGCGGTGAAGTACGTTGCTCTGACTAAGCTAGGGGCTGCGCTGCGCGATGTGCTCGGCCTCCAGCCTACGGAAAGAGAGATCGCGATCGCCTCGCTAATCAGCACAGCCTTTTCCACAAAGGCTAGGGTGGTGTTCGGGCTTTACGGCTCTCTGGGGCTCTCCCCCCAGAACTACTACGTGACCTTGAGAAGGGCGGCGCTCGCGTGGAGGGAGGGCCCCAACTATGAAGGTATGGAGAGAGTGGCTTTGGAGGTGCTCAGCGAGCTTCATCTCACAAACGCTTTCTCATCCGAGGAATACGTCTCGGAGGCGCAGCTCTTGCTCCAACTCTTTAGGGGTCTTCACGACCGCTACGGCGATTGTCTGATAGAGGCGTTCAAAGCGGTCAACAGGGACCTCAGGTTCCCCAACGTGAAACCCGACGAGAAGTACAGAGCCGGCGCGTGGGACCTGCTCCAGCCCGGCACGGTTCCAAGTGTCAAGGAAATCGAGGAGAAGTGCGGGTTGAGAGGCTTAAAGAAAGCACTTGATATCATACGAGATAAATTCGTTGAAATAGAGCAGCAGATGGTCGCTCTCTACGGTTTAGTCGAGCGTTTCTAAAAATGAAAGCACGCTGATAGCTCGAAGCTGGTGAGTGCTGGCAGGTTGCTGAGCTAGCTGACCGCGTGTATTTTCCCCCATGTAGTTCGGGCGATCAAGCTTAGCTCACTCACGAACCCCTCGTATCCTCAACGAGCGCTTCAACCGGTTGACCGCTTAGCTTGCACTTAGCGAGAGACGCGTAACGCGCGATGCTTTGAAGCGGCACGCTGCAATACTCTTAAAGCGTTTCATGGCGCTTATGGGGCACGATGTGCGAGCTGCTGGGGGTTTCGTTTAACAAGCCTGTGAAGCTTCGTGTCTCGTTCAGGGCGTTCCGCCGCTTGGGTGAACGTAACCCCGATGGTTGGGGGGTCGCCTTTTACCCAGACGAGTCCGCGGCTGTCTTTAAGGAGCCTTTAAAGGCAGGCGTGAGCGAGCTCGCGAGCTTCCTGGAGAGGTACGGGGGGTTGAAGTCGAAGATCTTCGTCGCGCACGTCAGGCGGGCTTCGCGAGGGAGCGTTTCCTACAAGAACACGCACCCGTTCTGCAGGGAGCTCTTCGGGAGGATGTACGTGTTCGCGCACAACGGCACGCTCGCAGGCTTCGAGAGGTTGGAGCTGGGTGTTTTCAAGCCTGTGGGCGAGACGGACTCGGAGCACGCTTTCTGCC
>JAJHRM010000260.1 GCA_020832965.1 Thermofilum sp.
CCTCTCTCCTGAGATCTTAGATAAATATATGAAATCTCTTTCCTTCAGACTTAGTGCTTGCGCTCTTACCTGCCTAGCGGGCCAGGTCCACGCGAACAACGCGATTAGTAATCCCACCTCCACTATATTAAGTTGCTTTCCAAGAGAGGATATTAGCGATGATATCAGGATAATAAAGAGAAGAGAAGGTACCGAAAGAAAAACGTCTGTAATAACTCTAGATACATAGTCAATCCTTCCACCATAGTATCCACCTACGAAACCTAAAAGACTCCCTACTAACACACCAATACTTGCAGCCGTAAGCCCAATAATCGTAGAGTTGATAACAGCTTCAGCCAGTAGGACTATCATTTCTCTGCCAAGGATGTCGGTGCCCAAGATGTGCCTAGGGGAAGGCGGAAGGAGAGGCTCAGCGTAGCCAATCTTCTTGCTACTGGGAGGGTAGTTTAACAAGACGAAGACTGAAATAAAGAGAGCGAGAACATAAGCAGTGGTTCCAAAGACCACTTTTCTGTTTTTACGTAGCGAGGCCAAGATTTTAAACATTTTTGTAATTTTTTGGGTTTTTGACATTCTATCCACCTCCATACCTTATTCGCGGGTCAAGCAAGGGATATATCAACTCTACAAGAAAAGTTGCTGTTGCAACAGCGAAAATAGAGAGAAGAATCGTTCCCTGTATGAGAAAATAGTCAAGAGTCCTTATCCCCGTAACAATCAGTGTCCCAAGACCAGGGTACCCAAATATTACCTCAGTGACCAAAGCGCCGGCAAAAATCCTACTCATTTCTAAAGCCAGCCCTGTGACCTGTGGAAGAATAGCATTTCTAACACCATAGTTCCACATAATATCCTTTTGAGGGAGACCCTTCGCTTCCGCGAGAACAACGAAGTCTTCACCCTTAACAGTGGCAACCATTGAGCGCATACTGAGATACCACCACGCGAGGGAGCTTAGGATTATACTGAGCGCAGGCAAGACAGAGTGCCAAATCACGTTAAGTATGAAGTCGATGGAGAATCGAGGAGTCATCCCTATTGAGTACCCCCCGGTAGAGGGGAACCATCTCAAAGTATAAGCGAAGACAAAAACCAGTATAATTGCCAGCACATAGTATGGTAGGTTGCTAAGGAAAAGAGCACCTATGGAAAATATCCTTGATAGCCTCCCGCCCCTCCATCCACTAATCGCCCCCAGAAGAGTCCCTATGAGCCAAGAAAGAATAGTTGTCACGGACAAAAGCCCTATCGACCATGGAAGGGCATCCGCAATCATGTCCGAGACCTTGGCAGGGAAGTTTCCAATAGAATAACCTAGGTCACCCCTTAGCAGTGAACGAATATATGAAACGTATTGGGTAAAAAGATCTTTATCCAAGCCAAGCATTTTCCTATACTCTTCAATCATCTGCTCAACTCCTTGGACAGACCCTATATCACGAAGACGAGCATAATATATTGTTAGGGGGTCACCTGGCACTAGCCTTGGCAATACGAAAACTATTGTAAAAGATATATATACTGTTAGCAGGTAAATAGTAAACCTTTCTATTAAGTACCTCGTTGTAGCACTCATGCGAAGTGCCTCAACTGCTAAATTTGATTTGTTTCTTTATAAGCTTTTAGTAGCAACCTTTTTTATTAATATTTTGACCATTTATTAGTATCTTAATCTGAGAAGTTTCTGTTGTTTCCTATTAACGATTTCATAACTTTCCTTAGGAAGCCGTAATAGTAGGGAGCCAATAATACATGACGAATAAAGGAACTCTCTTAGATACCCACGCGGCTTTGTGATAGGTATTAGCACCAAAGAGCCACTAGAGCTAAAAAGGTTTACGTATGATAAAGCCTTTGTTATTAAATCCACCTATCAAATTCTTTCTTACAAAATTTTATCAAAAAATAGCGCGCGCAAAAAATGTTATTCCATCACAATTATTATGTTTTATGCTTAAAAAAGATTTATATAAGCCTTTTTGGCAATAACATATTTGATGAAAACAAGAAACAGCTTAAAAATAGAAAAACCCACAGTACGCGTCTTCGCTTTCATGCTGTTGTTTGTCTTTCTATTGAACATATATGTTACCGTTAAGGCCCAGCCTCCGCCTCGCGAACAAACGCTATACGTCACTATTTGGGGAAGGGTTGAGAACCCAAATAACTTTAACTATTATGCACCTGGAGCCCCATATCTTTCTTCCAACTGCATGGGACAATTTGTTTGGGAGTACCTCTTTTACATGAACTATGAAACAGGAGAGTATATTCCCTGGCTGGCAGAGAGATTTGAATATACCCCAGACTATAAATCCATAATTGTATACCTCCGTAAGGGAGTTAAGTGGAGCGACGGTGTACCTTTCACAGCAGACGACGTTGTCTTCACTTACAACATGCACTTAAAATATGCTCCTAAACTTTTGTTCTCTGGAACAGTTGCTGCTAACGTGGAATCAGTTGAAAAGATTGATGACTACACAGTGAAAATAAACTTGAAGTCTCCCAACCCACGTTTCCACCTTAACAGGGATGCTTTCCCAGCTGTGCTAGTATCGAGAGGTTTAACTATAGTTCCCAAGCATATCTGGGAGAAAGTCAATCCTCTAAACTTCACTAACAATCCTCCTGTTGCTACAGGCCCATACAGGGTTGTAAGTGCATCACCGACAGCCTTCCTGCTTGAGAGAAGAGATGACTGGTGGGCAACGGAACTCTTTGGTATAAGACCTGGACCTAAGTACGTTGTTTGCAAATATTATGGTCCAGAGGAAAGCTTGGCAGCAGCTCTTGCGGCTAACGAAGTTGACGCGATATATATAGGTATGATAAGCTTCGGAACAGTCAAGACTGTACAAGAGAAGAACCCATACGCTATAATATGGTCTAAAGCACCACCATATGCATGGATAGACCCCGGTGTAAGAGTACTAATGGTCAACAATCAGAAGTACCCGTTTAGCCTCCCCGAGGTCAGGCATGCCCTCTCATACATTTTAAACAGGGAACTAATCAGCCGGCTGGTATTTGACAACACTGCCCCACCGACTGTATACATTCACCCTGAATACGGGACAATGAAACCATACCTTGATTCAATAAAAGATCTTGTAGAGAAGTATGAAATCGGAAAATACGACCCTGCTAAGGCAGAACAGATATTCAAAAACTTAGGCTTCAAAAAGGGCCCAGACGGAATATGGGTTACGCCAAATGGAACAAGGGTACAGGCAGTATACATCTATCACACTGCTGATGACCCCGTTGAGCAACGGAAGGCTATGGAGGTAATAACCCAGATGCTAAGATCCTTTGGTATCGATGTGATAGTTAGGGGTCTTGAAGGTCCAACCTTCGAAAACACAATGAACAGTGGTGACTGGACGCTAAGATACGGCTTTATGACGCCCGGCGATTCAGACCCATTCTTCAATTTATACCTTTCCCACAGCAAGTTCGCAGCGCCCCCTGGAAAGCCCGTTAGCAACTGGCAGTGGAACGGCTGGAGGTACATAAACCCTGAGTACGACAAGATCGTTGATGAATTTATGATGACATCTCCACTGAATCAAGAAAAGGCTATTAGTCTGTTTAGGAAGGCAATGGACATCTTCTACCGAGACCTCCCTGTTATACCCCTTGTACAGGCACCTGCAGTAGTTCCCTTCAGCACTTACTACTGGACAGGATGGCCAACAAGCGACAACCCATGGATACAGCCTACGCCGTGGTGGAATTCCTTCAGTCGCGTTGTTACTGGATACCCATCCCCGAAGACCGGCGAGTGGGTTGGCGGCATTAAGCCCACAAAGATCGACTATACCACCGTATACTTCGTGAAGGATACACCCAAGTTCAGAGGAATAGACCTCATCTGGTATGGGCCGTTTAAGGCAGGTGACGCAGCAAGAATACCTGCAGATGACGCAGAGTTCTGGATAAAGAAGGGATACGCATCTTTCACTCCTCCAGCGCCTACAGCTCCAGCGGCCCCCAATATACAGCCGCTGGTG
>JAJHRM010000261.1 GCA_020832965.1 Thermofilum sp.
CCGGTAGTACAATCCCTAGCCTGCCTCTCATTGTACAACGTGGTCTTCGTAGCACCGCTGATATTGATATCGCTTGCGGTCATCATTGGCGGGAGGCTCATGGCAGCCATGGATATCGCCTCAATAAAGATAAACCTTGCCAAGAAATACACTTCTCTCATGCTGGGCGTACTGCTGATAGCGCTCTCACTGTGGATAATGTTCTCCCCGTAGTAGCGCGCGCCCGTAGCTACGTAAAAAGCATCTCCGCGAGGTAAAAACTCAGCACAACAATCGATAATTGTATCACGGAATGGACGAGCCCGGCGGAAGCCTTTCCATACCTCATTTTGCCAACAAGTATCCCGCCAAAGAAAGCTATCATCACACCTGCGTAGTACATTATCGCTGTGTAGACTCCGGGGTCTATTTTCCCGATAGCCCCCGGGATCCCCTGAAGCTTGCTCAACGGGATGACAAACACATAAAGAATCGTCAGAGCCAAAATAACGTATAGGAGAGTCGCCACGTATATCGTCACCATGTGTGGTCTAAGCGCTGTTAGTCGCTCATCCTCATAAGCCCTAAGGGCGTCGAAGATTTGCGAAGAAGTCTCCAGAACATCTATCACTCTCCCCCCACTCTCGTAGGCGGTGGAGATGATGGACGCCGCCCTCTCCAGCGTGGGCATCTTAAACCTGGAAGTGCTCCTCTCAAGGGCTTGAGGCAGGGGGAGACCCAGCTCAACAAGCATGACAGCATTCTTAAGTATGTTTCCAGTCTTCCCTCCAAAAGTCTCAGCCACATGACGCAAACTCTCAGTAACCGTGAGACCGGACCTCAACGCCTCAGCCAAGCCCTTAAACAGCTCCGGCAGCTCCCTGTTAACTCTATCCACAAAAGACCTATTAAGGTACTCAACAACGGTGTAAGGCACCAATGCTAAAGCCACGCAAAGCGTTAAAACCACGTTAACCCTTGTTGAAGTTACTACGTAAACCCCTCCAACATTTCTTAAATTATACAGCAGATCATTCCTTAGGAAGACCGCAAGAAAGAATACAGGAATAGCAGCCAGCAACAAGCCTAGGGCAAAGAAAAGTACTTTCCTCTGCAGGGTCATTGCTATGAACGGCAAACACTTGCACCAAGCTTTTCTCCCATTTGAGGCATAAAAATTCTGTGCTAAGCGCGCGGTGAACTACTCATGGAGCCCCGGCCGGGATTTGAACCCGGGACCTTCGGCTCTCTCGAACCTCCTCCCTAAACTTACGAGGCCGACGCTTTCAGCCCATAAGTCCACCGGCTGAGCTACCGGGGCTTCGAGGAAATGTTTTCTTGGTGGTTTAAATTTTTTGTGGAGAGGGCGCGCCCCTGCCTCCACCTTTCTCCGCACCTCCAGCACGATCTCGATCGTGCTAACGAGCCTCCTCCTACTCACCGTCAACGACATCGCTGCCGACTCTAACGCTGCTCCCATCCACCGCACCGTTGGGAAGCATCCTAGCGAACTCTCAAGTCTCAAGTACCGGAGGAGGCGCACGCTACGTAGGGGTCATCTGCCTCACTAATAAGCGCACCGGCAGGCTGGACTTGGTGAGGGTCACAGACGACCTAGGCAGGCGCGTAGTCTCTGTAGAAACGCGCTTTAAAGGAATTAAGGACCTTCGAAACAACTACAAAGGTTCAAGTGCACGTCTAACCGAGTAGCAAGCGACATCGCTTTACGAACACGTACCACGGCAAAGCTTCTACACTTTCAACTCTCCATTCACGAAGCGAAGGGTAACAATATAAATCCATTAACCTTAATAATTTTTTGATGAGCAAGCGGATCTTCAGAGCATACGACATTCGTGGGGTTTTTGGAGAAGACCTAACGCCGACAATGGCTGTGAAGATCGGGGGTGCGCTATCCAAGCTTTTCCCTGGAGATTACTGCGTGTGTAGTGATCTGAGGACTAGCTCGCTGACGCTTAAGATGGCGCTTTCCTCCGGTCTGCTGGGAAGCGGACTTAATGTTGTAGATGGGGGCCCTGGACCCATAGGTATGGCTATATACGCCACTAGGCACTTGGGCTACCACGTTGCCTACGTAACTGCATCCCACTTGCCACCACAATGGAACGGGATTAAACTCTTCAAGCCTGGAGGGCTGCCGATATGCGAGGAAGCCTTGTCAAAACTGGCAGATGTCACGCTCGCTGAAGATTTGTGGGTAAGGGCAGGAAGAGAGGGGAAATATGCTACACGGGAAATTCTCAACGAATACTACGGGTTCCTGCTAAAAGTGCCAAGGAAAAGTGGGAAAAACTTGAAAATAGTCGTTGATTGCGGTAATGGTGCTGCATCGCTTATTGTTCCTCGACTGCTGAGGGATCTCGGTTACGAAGTTGTCGGGGTTAACTGCGACGTGGATCCGCTCTTCAGGGCTAGGGGCTCAGAGCCAACACCAGAAACTACAAGCTTCATGGGTAAAGTGATCAGGGACTTCGATGCTGATATGGGCGTTTCCTTTGATGGTGACGGAGACAGAGCTTTGTTCTTCGACGAGAAAGGTAATATTCTCTCGCCGGAGCAAGCGGCAATAGTCATGCTGAAGGCATCTCCACCAGGGGATGTGGTGGCGAACGTGGAGTGCTCAAGCATAGTTGAGAGCTTCGTTGAAAGCAGGGGTGGAAGAATAATAAAGGTTCCTGTAGGGCGCATATACATGATTTTCGAGTCCATGAAGACTAACATCACATTGGGGGTGGAGAGCAGTGGACATTACATCCCTTACGGGGGGATAAACCTGGACGACGGGATACTGGCGCTTCTGCAGCTTCTGGAGTCCCTTAGCTCGCTAGATGCACCTCTCTCGAGTCTAGTCGTCCCAATGCCCCTCCTCAGGAAAATGAAGATAGAAATAAGTGATGAAGTGAAATTCAAGGTGGTCGATTGGCTAAAAAACTACTACTCATCAAGATACGACAAGGTCTCGACGATAGATGGTGTACGCGTTGACCTGGAGGATGGGTGGTTCCTTATCAGAGCAAGCAACACAGAGCCGGCAATCCGCGTAACAATAGAGTCTAGCACGCCCAGCGGATTAGACAGAATAGAGAAAATAGTTAGGGAAGATCTCAGCTTGGCTATAGGTAAAGTTAAAGCATGCGACACGTAAGCGCGCGTACGCGCGCTAAGAATTAAATAATGGAAGTGTTGTTATCAGAATCGTAACAGGGTGATCCGTTTGAGCGTGATAGCAATCGGCGCGTCACCAAGCATAGATGCATTGCGGCTGCTTGGCTTCGAAATCTTTAAAGTGGCCGGGAAGCCGAGCAAAACCGAGGAGGACGAGATACTCTCCAAAATCTTGGAGAGTAAGGTGGCTCTGATCGAAGGAGAGATCTACGTCATCATCGCTGATCGCTTAAGGCAGGCAATGGGTTATCTGAAGGAGCCTCCCCTCCTCGTCGTCATTCCCTCGCTAGAGAAAACAGCCACCCACAGGCTTGAAGAGCTATACAGCAAGTTATCCATGGCGGTGGGGGTAAGATTGCGGTGGGGATGAGATTAGCAGCGCGCGCTATGATCTTCATGATTGTCTCGCCGGGCTTGAAGTCCGCGGGACTCCTGGCGCTCACTCGAACGACGCATGACTGGTCCATACACCTCCACAGGTATCAATGAAGGCGCGGCGTGTAAGCGCATCTAAAGGTTTGGTTATCTTTGGGGTTTAAATTTTTGTGGGAGAGGTGGTTTTCTGCGAGCTCGAGTAACCTCCTCGTTAAAGGTTCTCATGGAGAAGACAGAAGAACTAGAAGCTAAATAGACAATGGAGGTAGATAACTTTTTGAGCGCGCACCAGTAACGCTAAGCTGGCCCTGAAGGTTTCTCCAGAGGCAGTAATGAGTAGGAGGCTAGCTGGGTAAGTAAGAGTTTCATGGACAGGTATGTAGAGCGACAGCTGGAAAAAGCAACTATAATGGCATGGAACGCAGTAAGGGCTATAGGCTATGCCTTGTTAATTCCTGCAC
>JAJHRM010000262.1 GCA_020832965.1 Thermofilum sp.
GAGAAGAAAGCTTGAAAGGATAGTTCGTAGGTACGGGTTTAGCCTTGAGTTAAAACCGATCCTGTGATGCGTGCATTAGCGCGCGCTAATGCCGCATGCAAGCGATATCTTTATTAATGCATCACAGAATAAAGCAGTTGCCAAGGGTGAACAAAATGTCAATAACTGAGGGAAGCGTGCTGGTGGGAAACAAGAGCGTAATGAACTACGTCCTGGCGACGGTCATACAGTTTAATCAAGGGGCGAGGAGGGTCCTCGTTAAGGCTAGGGGGAGGGCTATTAGCAGAGCTGTCGATGTAGCTGAGATAGTCAGGAGCAGATTCCTTAAGGACGAGGTGGACGTTACCAACATAAGGATTGGCAGCGAAACTGTAGGCGAGGGCGACAAGAGGAGGACCATAAGTACCATCGAGATACTCCTCGAGAAGAGGAAATAAGTACAAATACCTCAGCTGCCAGCTCTTTCTACATTTTTCTACCTCAACACTGCTGGCTTCTCTGAAACGTTTACAACAGGTATAACTATGTAGCCTGGCTTGGTACCCTTAGAAACTTTCAGCTCTTCTCCAGAGTCATCCATCCTAAACAGTATGTAGTTACCGCTGAGAGGTTTCTCGGTGACATAGTAGTAGAACATGGGCAACCCGTATAATCTGTAGTAGTCGCGGAAAACAATAAATATCCCGTAGTAATGCTTTGAGTCTTCTTCAAAGTGGACTATGTAAGTCATGTGGCCGAGCGTGGTTGCGCTACTCGCTAATCTTGCAAGGTCGTTTAGCGACTCAACCTTAACCGCGAGTGCGGGCTCCACCTTTATACCAGCTTCCAGGCTTGACATCAGAAGACTAAATAGCTTGCAAGGTCTTAAATAATTTGTTCCTCAGCCATTAATTCAGCGTGAAGAGTTACTATGGTGCCATCGCTTATTTTTAATATATTTTCAAGACCATCCTTAACGCAGCCAGCTTTGTATACCTCGAAAGGTAAGGTTTCCTTGTCCTCAGTAACAACTGCTAGGGACCTGCTCGAGGGCACTATCAGAACTTCACCCGTCTTGAAGCCCGAAGAAATTGATCCCTCGACTCTCATTGTTACCGGGACATTGATGAGAACAAGGGGGCCTATCTTCTTCACTAGCGTTACGAGGCGCGTTAGCGTAGTCAAGAGATGGAAGTTGAGCGGGATTTGTGCCTCGTTTAGCTCCAGAACTGCTAGCTGTTTACCAAACCTCTCAACCGTAATCTTCAATTTTCTAGCCACGCCTTGTGTTAGGGTGGACAGCGTCTAAAAGGTTTTCGGCGCTGGTGGAGTCTTGGGATAGTATAGTTTTTTAGGCTTGTTTAACTTTTTTGCTTTGGGTGATGGTATTGTCGATAAGTGAGTACAAGAAGAGGTACGTGTACGGCGAGGACTACGGGACCAGTCAGTTTAAGTTCGGACCCATAGCCGAGAAACCGCTGGTGATCGATAACAGAGGATTGTTCCTCACAGGAGAGTCTAAACTCTTGCTCGACATTTTCGGCGTGAAGAAGGACGTCATAGTAGGACCTGAGCTTTCAAATTACCTTGGAAGCATTGAGGATGTGGGACGGTATCTCGTGTACCCTATGCGGGACGGCGTGGTGGAGAAGGAAGATGAAAAAGCCTGGAGGGTGTTGTTTGAGATAACAAGGTATGGCTTTGTAAATACGCGTCCAAGAAATAAGGACTTTGAAGGATTTTACGTCACTGCTGCTTTATCAGCCATAGCCCCTGATTACATGTATGAGCGGATATTTGATATTCATGCGAGGATAGATTCAGAGGAAAAACTCGTCAAAGCCGTGACCATTATTCCGCAACCCCTTGCAGTGGCTATTTCCGAGAAAACGGTGACATGCGTCGTCATTGAGTCGGGGCACGGGAACACCCAGATCACTCCAATTTCAATGTACCCAATCAGGAATGCTATCGTCGCGCTGAACAGGGGTGGGGCGGAGGCGGACGCTATTGCTGCAGAAATTTTGAGGGATCTTGGCTACGAGGAGAGAGCCCACGAAGAAAAATTTGTCAGACAGTTTAAGGAAGCAATAGGGCTAATCCCGCGGGATCTGAACCAGGCCATAGAGAAAGCCAAGCGAGAACCGGAGCGGTTCAGGACTGTTTTCAGCGTTCCCGGGACAACGATCCAGGTGGACCTAGGCAATATGGGCTGGGCCAGGTTCCTGGTGGGTGAAGTAATTTTTAACCCTGAACACGAAGTCTTTGAGAGTTACTATAAACGCGGCATGCCGAGGCCTAGGGATACGATTATCGGGGGCGAGAGAATAAGGGGGACTATGCCCCTTTCACAGGCCATAGTTCAGTCAGTGTCAAGGACAAGTATTGAGTTGCAACCAGCTCTTTATAGGGATATCATTCTAAGCGGCGGCAACTTCGCTTGGAAGGTTCCAAGGGGGCTTGAAGATGTCGCCGTAGATAGTGCCGTTAAAGTGGCTTATGAGCTTAAAAAGCTAGGCATTGAGAGTAATGTCAGGCTGGTTTCTGACCCTCCATACTCAGTCTGGAAGGGAGCCATAGTCTACGGGATAGCTGTGCCAGAAGAAGTTGAGTGGGACTGGAGGAGCCGCGAAGGGTGGTATAAGAGGGGGGTCCACTACTAACTCAGGTTTTACCTGCATCATGCCTTGCAATGCTTTAAATATTAGTTTTGCGTATACCTATTAGAGATGTACACTGCTGGGCTGCAGAGACGTAAAATTGTAAGTATACTCATCGAGTACTTAGTTAAGGAGCTCGGATTAAAGGTAACAGACGACTCTAGCGGCGACTTTGATCTAGTAGCTGAGGATCCGGAGGGACTAAAGCTGGGCTTCAAGATTGTTGAGGGAGCTGGTAGGATTGAGGATAAAATAATGGCTGCTGGACGCTTATGCCACAGGGCGCCACATGATAGGGTCTACATTGTAATAGATCGCCGTGGGTGGCTAAAGCTCACTGGGCTAAAAGAGTTGAGGAGCCACTTTAAGGAAGTGTATCAAGCAGGACTGCTTCTAGTCGATGGACACGCTATTCAAGAGATTTTCCCGGCACCTAAACGCGATATAAAGCAGCTGGTAAAAACCCAGGAGTTACCCGCCGCAGAGAAAAGCCTCATGCAGAGCCGGTCATGGTCTCAAGAGGAACGCTTTGAAGCTATGCATGGAACGGACTTCAGGGATGAAAGAACGTCGCTTGAAGAGGAGACTGAAGAAGTCAATTTACGTGGACCAAAAAAGGAAGATTTATCTGGGTTGCCTAGCTTTATACAGGACAATCCATGGCTAAGGATACTATCGAGAGACAGGAAGCGGTGACCCCATAACGTCTGAGGAAAGATACCTGGGGAAAAGTATAGAAAATCTACTACGAGAAATATTTGAAAGGGAGTTTAAGGACGACCGGGAACTAAGAGACCTCGCATTAAAGATTTTAGAGGTGTATAGGCTGAGAGGAAGCAAAGGAGTGCGGGAATTTCTGCTCTCCCTGGTGGAGCAGCATGGCACTGTTGATGAGGGAGCTTGAGGTAGAGGGATTCAGATTGTTTAGATCACCCCTCAACCTTAAGTTTAGTGAAGGTTTGACGGTTATTTCTGGACCGGTAGGTTCTGGAAAGAGCAGTTTGTTGTCTGCGGTTGAGTATGCTCTTTACGGCACCGACATTAATATTAACAGGAAGCTTTATAGCAAGAGGGACTTGGTTAATGATTCTTCAAGTGTGGCAAGAGTCGCTTTAACCGTAGAAGTTGAAGGCGTTGGTGCGTATAGGTTTGAACGCATAATTACAAGGAATGGTAAGGAAAAGGCCTCAGCTACATTGCCTGACGGTAAAATTATCCATGACGAGGAAACAATAAGCAATGTAGTCGAGGAGTTAACCGGCCTTGACTTCTTCGAATTTTCTAGGAGCATAGCTGTAAACCACGTCTTACTTTTCCTGCTGGCTTATGGTGGAAAAAG